>JACCYU010000038.1 GCA_013696315.1 Gammaproteobacteria bacterium
ACACCCATCACTTGCCGCAAACCGCCCTCAATGCCAAGCCACCCATCCAGGCGATGAAGCAATGGCATGCCAAGCACCCTGCGTTGTTTCATCGTAAGCCTTATAATCGTCCGGGACTTGACATTTAGGCTTCACCATCGCGTCCAGCATGCGATAAAACTCGCGCCAATCGCCCTTATGTGGATGTTCTTTAGCAAACAGTTCTAGCTGCTTTTTCTTTCGAGCTTCTTCTAGGCTGAGGTATTTTCCGACTGACATCATCGTTACCTATGCTTCTCTTTGCACGTTTAGATACGTGTCATCACCCTCTTTCCTATAGCTTGCGAGTAGCTTCATCTGTACAGAAGGCACATCGTCAGCTTCAACTACTACAGTCAGTCTAAATAACTTTCCTGAATCTCTACTCAACTGTATCGGAATCTTGCTTTTTGCCTCCGTATTCCGGAATGCCCAAATCATCAGTCCGCGTTGATCGTACAGCAAGACATGGAGATAGCGGTCAATGGTTGGAGACAAATCAATCGGCTGTCCTTCATTAAGCTGTATAGGGCGTGTCATGTTAGATGATTTCCACCGACCATCATTTTCATGGCTCTCTATTTCCGTGATATAGCCGCAACAGTTCTTAATAGTGCGACCGGAAATAACTTTTGGAAGGATACTGAATTGTGCGTTGACTATTGTTGGCGGAACAATATCCGGTGCATAACTACTAAGTTTATATGGCGGATTGTCTTCAAAAAGCAATTCGATTGCCGGCTTTAACCTGTCTTCTAAACTTCTTATTTTTTCTGTTTGGCCATTAATTTCATTCTGTTGGATTTTCCACAAGCGGTAAGGAGCCATAAAAACTTCATAGCCGCTTAGTGCAATGGCTACCATCCCGAAGGATGCCACTCCGTACAGTAATGTGTATTGCAGCTCCGTCATCGCCGCGCTGACGTCGCTTAACTTCTTATTGACCAGGAAGCCAACCGCAAGAGAGAGTACAATACTGACTGTCCAGGTCAGCAGGGTAAGACGACCGAGATGATGAGATAATCTCTGACGTACAACGCCAATCAAAACGCGCCTGAATGCGATGTACCGTATCCAATCCATGTTGCGCATAATAATACCGGATGCAAAGGGATAATTACGATAAGCTATGCCTTCAGCTGCGGCTCGCTTGGCGCGTCGCCCAAGCCCGCGTTGATCTGTTCGATTTCCACGTCACTTAATGGCTCACGCCATTTATCGATGGAGGTCGTTTTGATCTCCGGCGACGTTAGCGGGCACGACAAATCTAGAATTGGCCGCGCCCAGCAGAAATGGCAACCGCATCGCCTGGTTCATTGCTCTGGAAAAGGTCCGCGCCGGCCTCGCACGCCGTGCCAGATACCCACTGTCATCATTCGCAGATGCTGCCGGCGAGGCGCCGTTATCGTCGAGTAGAAGACGTATTTCAGGACCAGGCGGCGAGCATCATTGAGAACCCAGGCCCACGATGCGTAGGGGCGTTTGTACAGATGTATGGCATTACGAAAAAAGTAGTAGTGTCGAAGCGGACCGTGTACGACGACCCGGCGCTTTTTCATCCACGGCAGCGCCACGTCGGTATCGCCTAAGCAATGCTCGATGTGGGCCTCGTAAACACCGTAACAATGGTATCCCTTCGATCGCGCTCGCAAGCCCCACTCGATGTCCACGTAATCGATAAATAAAGCCTCCTCCATTTCGCCCACGATCTCTAGCTTTTCCAGCTCGATGAGACTGCCTGAGGAAATGACGTAGTCGAGCTGCTGGCATTTTCCGCCCGCCCTGGTCTCGACGACTTCGCCCGCCGACCAGCCTTGAGCCACCGCGGAAAGCGCTGCTTGCTTCCGTCTTACATGCAAGAACCGAGGCGCCACAGCGGCCACCGATTTCCCTTCGGCTTTAAGAGAAATCTCCGCCGCGAGCAGCCGCACCACCAGGTCGGGCGCCACCACGCTATCCTGATCCATCAGGAGGACATGGGTAAACCCCCGCGCTTGTGCCCATGTCGCGCCCACGTTCTGGCCGCCCGCCACGCCCCGGTTATGGCCCAGTGCCAGCACGGTGACGGTCAACCCGACTATCGCCTCACACAAGTCGTGTCGACCCGGCGTGTTGTCGACGATCAGCACAGCCTGAACCTGCGCGTAGATCGCATGTAGCGCTGCTCTAAGCATGCTCGTGTCCGGGAAATAAGCCACCACGATGGCACACACCTGAGCGCTGTTCTCGGTTGATTGAGTGCGTAATTTCACGCTCATCTGCGATGGCTCAGGCGGGCCAGGTGACACGAGCGCTGCTTATCTTGACCTTCAGCTCATTCACGGTCACCGCATAGCGCGGCTGCTTGCCGGGCCGTCAGCGGAAACGGGAACTCAGCACTCCCGCGGCTCGTCTCACGAACTGGTTTCCCTTGAGGCGCGCTAGCCACGGTTGAGGCTCGGGAGGCTGTTCGTTGCGCGGTCTCTCCCACGCCAGATCTTTTTCTATCTTGTCCAGTAACTGTAGCCGGTCGAGTTTTACTCCTTCTCCCGAGCGACTCAGACTTATGAAAAACTCGCAACCTACGGTCTCAAAGAAACCGACTTCCTTGAGGGGTGTCAGACCCAGAGAATGCAGGTCATGCATGAGCAAACGGAAAGAATGGGGGGTAAAGCACCAGGCGTGGATATCGTAATACACCCCTTTGGCACGAATCTGATCGATCGCAGCGCGGGCGTGGTCAATCGTGTGCACAAACGTGTAATCCGCTTGATGGTACTGATCCCACGCGATACGCCCCCCTTTAGCAACGACGTTCAGGAAATACTCGGCGGCGACACCCGGCGTATGGATCACGTTTTTCTGGATGTGGCTGTCGATGACGCGCGCGATGCCGGTAATGGGTCGGAATCGATCGAAACAAAACCGCTTGTCAGGTACGGCCAGAGAAAGGATACCGTCGTCCTTGAGCAAACTTTCACAGTCATTTAGAAAACCCACGAGATCCGGCGTGTGCTCGACAACGTGCGAGGCAATGATCCAGTCGTAGAACTTACTCTTGCCGATCAGCTCCGCGTATGGTTGTCCATTCCAAACGAAATCTACATCCTCGATTTTTTTTAAGTTGACCTTGTGATCTTTGTACTTTTCGACTAGTCCTTCTCTGCTCATGTGGTCGATGATGTGAACCCTGTAACCCTCTTTCTTGGGCGCGATCGGGTTAATGCTGGGACCGATCTCGAGTCCCAGTCCGTCCTTTCTCAGATAATGAAAGACTTTGTCTTTTCGCGTCACGAGCTATGATCCCGGTTGTGCATACGCTCCTCCTCGCTCGAGTTGTTCCTTCAAGGAAGTCGGGAAGGCGTATCTTAAAAAATCCTCCGCGTAGAGTGCCGCGACTCGCTCTTCGAGGTCCGCATCATAAAATGCGCGATAATCTGGAATCACTGCGCTTTTTTTGTCCGCGAAATCATAAACCGTATCGCCGCTGAACTTCTCGTTAGCACACGATGATGTACGCGTATGGTGGGATGATTCACGGTAGTCGTCTGGATCCGTCCGCGGCAAGGCGAGCACCCGTTCCAGCTTCGGGAGCAAAGCCATGGAATGATCCAGATCGATTATGAAACGGGAGCCCCGCACAAAATAACGCTCAAGCGGATGGACCTGCATGCGATGATGGACGTTACAGGTGCACAGATCGATGGTTTCGAGATATGCAACGAATTCCCTGAAAGTAAACCCGCTGTGTTGGTCGACGGGCCGACCCAGAAAGACGGATACTCTGGCATCCTCGTAACCGCAACAAGCCGCGTGAATGTAAGAGCTGACGGCGCGCTTATGTGGGTTCCGGACGATTTTAATTGCCCGGTATCCCTCGAAAGAATTGAGAAAGTCGCGCACGGATGCCTTGTGGGCTGGTCCTGCGTAAAGCTTTGCGACACGAAATTTATGTACCCACTGATCGTGCGCCAGCGCCTCCTGCAGAAGCCCCATATGATCAAGCATCCATTTAACGGCGAATGTACAACCCGCCTTGGCGCTCCAGAGAAGCATCAGCTTGTGTTGCGAATCGAGTATCGGGCGAGGACGCGTCGCGAGGCAGCGGATCACTTTCTGCTTCTCCTCGCGAACTCGATCTGATCGAAGAGGCGTTCGATCGATCATGGTTTAACTACCGAGTGTCGTTGAGAATCCGTAGAGTAGAAAATCTTCCACATATAGATCATTAACGCTTCGCTCTAAGTCCACGTCGTAGAATTGACGAAAGCCGGGCAGCTCTCGCTTGGACTTTGGCGTTACGCGTAGCAGCGCATCTCCGCTGAACTCGGTGGCGAGACGCGCGGACGGCCGCGTGTGGTGGTGCGATTGCCGGTAACGGTTCAATTTCGATCGCGATAGGCCGAGCAGATGTTCGAGTCTGGGCAGCAATACCATGGAGTGGTCGAGATCAATCACAAAACGCGTTCCCGGCGCGAAAGCCCGCTCGATGAGGTGCGTCTGCAAGCGATGGTGTATGTTGCACGCATTCAGGTCGTTTCCAGATAGCCAACGAACTCCCGAAAGGAATAACGGTTCTCCGCATCGACGGCTCGGCCAAGAAACGTCGCCATGGGTACATCTTCGTAGCCGCACTGCGAAGCGTGTATATAGGAGCTCAAGGCGCGCTTGAACGGATTCCTGACGATCTTGACAAAACGGTAACCGGCGGGCTCGTCGACGAAGTCCCGAACTGCCGCCTTGTGCGCCGCGCTTTTGTATAGCTTTTGAATGCGGTAATGATGAACCCAACGATGATGCGCCAGCGCCTCCTGCAGCAACCCCATGTGACCGAGCATCCATTTTACCGCGAATGTACAGCCCGCCTTGGCGCTCCAGAGAAGCACCACCTTGTGTCGAGAATCTACGATCGGCTCCGGCGGCGCCACTATCAACTTGTGAAGCCGGGATTGCTCAAGGTCAAATCGCGTGCGGACTCTCATGCCTGATTACGACGCTCTTCGTCCAGCGACGGGCTAAAGCCGTAGCGCACGAGATCCTCCGCATACAGACTGGCAACGCGGTCTGTTAATTCCGCGTCATAGAAGCCGCGATAACCCGGCATCTCGGGAGCGGCTTTGTCGTAGATGTCAAAAACTTTGTCGCCGTGAAAATCACCAGACTCGCTGGACGGCTTGCGGGTGTGATGGTGCGATTCGCGAAATTGATTAGGGTCCGTTTTCGCAAGCGACAAGAACGATTCAAGTTTTGGAAGTGTTTGCAGAGAACAGTCCAGATTGACCAGAAACATCGATGCCAGCATGCGGTGGCGCTCCAGTGCGTGCGCCTGCAATTGATGATGGATATTGCAATTGGTCAGATCCACGGTTTCGAGATAGCGGAGGAACTCATTGAAAGAAAAGCGATGGGTAGCGTCGATTTCGCGCCCGAGAAATTCGCTCAGCCCGGCATCTTCGTATCCAAATCGAGCGGCCTGTATATAAGAACTGACGGCCCGCTTGAAGGGTGGCCGGACGAACTTTATCGCGCGGTAGTCGCCGGGCGCGCGCAGGAAATCATCGACCGCGGCGCTGTATTGCTGACTGGGATACAAAGTCTCCACGCGATACTTGTGAACACGCGGAAATGCCGCGTCGAAAACGCCCATGTGGAAAAAAATCCATTTCACGACGAAGGTGCATCCTGCTTTCGCGCTCCACAGCACAATCAGCTTGTTACGTGAGTCGATTATCGGCTGCGGATTGATGCGCAGCAGTGTATCTAGTTCCATTAGACGTCTCCGTGACTTTACTTATGGAATGCCGCGCGCGAGCCTCGCCGAAGCCCGTTGGAGTGCGGCCATAATTGCCGGCTTCAGCCGGTGGCGCGGATTCATCAAACTGTTGCCGCAAGGGTCACCGCCGGGCCGTGCGGGTGATTCGCGTCATCGTGAATGATATGAACCTCGTTGTATGCGCTCTGCCGCAGCATACGTTCCAGTGCTGGCAAAGTCGGCCAGAAGGATTCCTGCGACATGCCGCTCAATGGATCGCCGAGACCGCTTTCCCGGTACCACTTGCCGCGATAGCCGTTGACTTCCACATTGCCGTCACCGGTGGCGTAATGCGTCCACATAAAGAATCCGGGGCTGACCTTTGCGCACTGATCCAGAAGCTTCCAGGGCTCGGGCAGGTGGTACAAGAGTCCGGAGCAGAAAACCGCGTCGAACCGACCCCAGTCGGTAAGGTCCGTTTGCTCGAGATTGACTTCGTGAAACTCAACCTCGCCGACGCCAAGCAGCTGCTGAACCAGACGTGCGCGCTCGATATTGGAAGCCCGGCCCTCCAGACCCACGATACGCGTTACCTGAGGAGCCGCGGCCAGCCCGAAACTATGGCCGCCTTCCAGCGCGCCGAGTTCAAGAATAGTTTTGACCTCGGAGAATCGCGCGCGGAACTGCTCCAGGCGCACATCGTTCATGGCGTCAAAGGCGCCGCCATAAGCCACGCCGTTTATCCAGAACCGCGTAACCCACGGCTGACGCTGGTCAAATTCGCGCGCGATTGCGGCTGCTCGCGCATCGTCGTCACGGGCCGCGTCGCCCTGCGACGTGTCGGCCTGGGGCGTAGTGTCGGTGCTCTGGTGATCCGTCCGCGCGCGATTACCCGCGAACAGACGCTGGCGAATCCTGTTCCACACTTCAGCCTCCAGTCGAATTGAAACGCAAAATCATGCGATTAATGCCCCCATGTAATATCCTCTGAGGTCGCGGCGCAGCGTCTATCCTGGCGCCGCGGCGGCCGCGTGCACGCCGGCGACGATGCGTCGCACATAGCCGGAACATTCGTCCGGTTTCAGCACCGGGTCTGGGTCCAGCGCCCAGTCAGTGTAGCCATGCCGGATGAGCAGCGGCTCGTAAAGATCGCGTAATTGTTCGACATCGCCAGGGGTAAAAAACCGCTTCCAGTTATTATAGGCAGCGGTTCGACGCGTCCAGTGATATTCGCCTACATGGCGATCGTCCGACACCTCGAATCCCAGATACGATTCCAGACTATCGAGCCGGTCCTCGATAAAATCCTCATACTTGATGACGTGGATCCTTTTCGCATGCTTGTCGAGAAATCGTAGGTAACGCTGATCCACAGGCGGGCACGGCGCCACCTTCGTTCCAAAGATGCCATTCAGTTGCTCGATCATGCCCAGAAAAGAGATGGCATGGGGATCCCGCTCCTTTTCCTTCAGCACATCCAGCCACGCATCCATAAGCCGGGTTTCCACACCCCGTTGCGCCAGCGGCAGCGCGATGTAAAAAAGCCGACTGATCGCCTCATCACGCAGATCGCGCACGATCGCGACGATACGCTTGAACTTGAGCGGCAGTTCGTTATGCATAATGGCCTCGCGCAGGTTCGGAGTCGGATCCCAGTGCTCGTAGATGATCTTCACCACACACGGGAGCGCGGGCTGCGCGGGCCTCATGAAAAAACCGACCTTCTTGGGTTCCAGATAATATAGCGAATCCTTCATGGAGGCTTGGATCGATTTCGAGATAATCGTGGTGCCGGTCTTGCCCTTGCCGATAACCAGAATATTCATCCGTTTTGTTTTCCTTCCAGCGCCGCCGCATGGTGCCTTTCGCCGGATGAGGTCAGCTCAGTCAAAAAGTTAATCCAGGGTCTGCTAGCGCGCGTCTCGTGGGCCAGAGTGAAATCTTCCCTGTCGAGCGTCAGGTTGGGGCTGTAGTAGGGATCTTGCAGCAAAGTGTCCCCCCAGTGATCTTTCATCCACAGTACTTCTCTCGCGAACCGCTCAATCTTCTCCGGCGCCGTGTCCGTGCCGCGCGAGGCCGACTCCAGATGGTAGAGCTCCGCGTGCGGCGTCCATATAATGCGATAGCCCAGCGCGCGTATACGCAGGCACAAATCCACATCGTTGAACGCAATCTTGAGGTTCTCTTCGTCCAGCCCGCCGCACTCGTCGATTATTTCACGCCGCATAAGCAGACAGGCGCCGGTGACGGCGCTCACGCTCTGAACGAGAGTCAGCCTGTCGAAGTATCCGTGATGCCCGCGCGGAACGTGCTTGTGAGAGTGTCCGGCGACGCCCCCGATGCCCAGAATGACACCAGCGTGTTGAACGGTGTCATCCGGATAGTACAACATCGCGCCCACTGCGCCGACTTCGGGTCTCACGGCGTGGCTTACCAGCTCAGTCAGCCAATCCTCGTTGATGACGACAATATCATTGTTGATCAGGCCGATGATGTCCCCTCTGGCCTGACGCATGGCGAAGTTGTTGATCGCCGAGTAATTGAATGCCTGACCATAATCGATGACCTGAACTCTGCTGTCCACCGACACGCTCGTAAGGTAGGCATGCGTTTCCGGCTCAACGCTCCCATTATCAACGATGATCACCTCCAGCGGCGAATAGGTCGTCTTGAACAGGATGCTGTCGATGCATTGCTGCAGGAGATCGACTTTATCCTTGGTCGGTATGATCAAGGAAACCAGGGGCGCGGGCTGTGGGACGGATCGCCGTATGCGCTGGTAGTGTGGGGAGTCTGGCGCGGTTTCCACCTCCGCATCGATGTCAAGCCGGGCAAAATGCTCTCTGATTGCCGTATGGGCCGCCGTTACCGCCCGCGCCCGCTGGCTCTGGGAGAACGAAGCGGCCGCCGAAGTATTTCTCCAGTGGTACAGGATTTCAGGAATGTGCACGATATCCCGCGGGGCCGAGCGCTCGATTATGCGCAGGGCAAGATCATAGTCCTGACTGCCCTCGAAGCCTAAGCGGAAGCCAGAAATCTCCTTGACCGCGGAAGCTCGATAGACGCCCAGATGGTTGATTATGTTCTGTCCGTAGAACAGGTCTGGATTCCAGTCCGTCTTGAAGTACGGCGTATTGCGTTTATCGTGTTCGTCGATCTTGTCTTCATCGGAGTAGATGATGTTGGCGCTCGGGTGCTTGTTGATCGCGACGGCAACCGTGTACAGGGATTTCTCGGGCAGGGCGTCATCGTGATCCAGGAGCGCGAAATAATCACCCGTAGCGAGCGCTATCGCGCTGTTGCTGCAAGCAGAGATATTGCCGTTCTCGGTGCGTACCACGACCTTGATCCTCCTGTCCTTGCCTTCGTATTCGCGCAGAACCCCGGCAACATACGGCTCGGTCGAACAGTCGTCGGCAATACAGAGCTCCCAGTGATCGTAGAGCTGATCCAGGACCGACTGGATGGCGCTACGCAGGAACCGCTCTGGCGGATTGAATACCGGCATAATGACCGAGATCAGCGGCTTTCTCGCAAGCGTCGCGATGTGCCGCTTTATCGCGGCGCGATCGTCATCGTCAAGCGTATCGTTGGCCTTTATCCAATCTTGATACTTTCTGTTGGACGCCGAGGAGGCGGCATCCTTTAGGAATTCGCCAACCCTCGGCCTCAAGGCAACCGCGTGCGCTTTCAATCGCAGCTTGTTGTTGTACGACATCGGGAATCGATCAAACACCCAGCGCAGGCTGCGCGCGAGCGGGCCGCGCAACGCGCCGGCGCAGCTTTGCAGCCCGGTTTTGACCCCTCGTAGTGGCGCCGTTACACGCCAGCTGGTCGACGACTGCAGCGCCGTGATCGCTCCGGCCAGCGAGGTGATCGTGGAAGCCTGTTCTCGGAGCGCGCCATCGCGCACCGCAACAATGTCTTGCAGATGGTTTATTTCCGCCAGCCGGCTCGCAGCCTGCTGTGTGACGTTCGCCAGCTCGTGGCTAAGCTGGTTGATCTCCGCCAACCGGCTGGTCGACTGCTGCGTGACGGTCGCCAGCTCGTGGCTAAGCTGGTTGATCTCCGCCAGCCGGCTGGTCGACTGCTGCGTGACGTTCGCCAGTTCATGCCGAAGCTTGTTTATCTTTCCTGTAGCGGCGTTTATGCGGAGATTGGCCGAGTGCAATTCAGTCGCGAGTGCTGTTTTTTGCGTGCGCGCGTCATCGATGACCGCCCCGAACAGAAATGACGCCTCGGTGAGCGTTTTTTCCAGCGCGGACAAAGCCGTTGATCCTTGCGACTGATCATCGCTTATCGTCGATGCGTAATCGTCGTAGACCCGCCGGATCAGCGTGAGGCGTTCGTCGTTGTCCAGATCGTCACGGCTGCTGGCATGATGCCGCAGGTCCGTTTGCAGGAAAGAGTCGATTTCGCGCGACGTTGAAGGGTCCACGGTCAGCTCATCCAGTCCGAGCTGCCGCCAGGCCGGCGTCATCGCCGCGCGCCAGTCCGCCATCAACTGCTCATAGCTGACATACGCGCGAGGCTGACCGCGCGTCCATCGTTCCGCCTCCAGAACGTGCCGCAGCCACAGCAGATGCGATTGACAATGATGCAATCCATCCCGGGCGCTCAATGAGCGGGCCACGTCCAGCGGATTACGTACCGGGAGCAGATAATGCGGCTCCCACTTTATCTCGTCGAATATGCCTTTCCACAACGGCATGAGCCGGCACATTCTGGGATCTTTGAGACAGGCAAGTGCCGCGCCTGCAAATTCTTCCCGCACCACGTGGATCAAGCGATCCCTGAATTCGGAGACTACGGAGTTCCGCCACCAGTTCGCGGGCAGCGGTGCGGTCGCATCCCAGGACGAGCCAAGCGCCTGCAGCAGTTCGTCATGAATAACCCTGACCTCGTCAAGCTCCCAGAAGCCGGCGGGATTATTGCCTTCGCTGGGCGGCATCAGCTGTTCGCCGATCTGGGCGCCCAGCAGATTGCACACCCGCGCCACCGCGGAGGTGCCGCTTCGGTGCATGCCCAGGATGACGATGATGTGCATTGGTGTGCGTCCGTGTGCGGTCAGGCTGGATGCCGCTTTCTGGCCAGACGTGCGCGTGGCCGACGCGGCGCCGTCAGGTCGTCGTCGCCATATTGACTCAGCACCTCGTCCACACTACCGACCATTTTTGTTACGCCTTTTTCGATCCACACCACGCGGTCGCACAACGCGCGGATCTGCGCGGTCGCATGCGACACAATCACCACAGTCTTGTCGGACTTGATCTTTTCGCGCAGCAGGGCGCTCGATTTTCGCTTGAAATCCGCGTCTCCCACGCCCAGCGCCTCGTCCACCAGCAGGATGTCGGGGTCGGAAAGAAACGCCACCGCGAAACCGAGCCGCGCCTTCATGCCGGCGGAATAGATGTTGAGGTGCTGGTCGATGAAATCCTCAAGACCGGAAAAGGCGATGATCTCGTCCATGTTGCGCTCGACTTCGCGACGCCGGATGCCCATCAGCATGCCGCTCAGGATCGCGTTCTGGCGCCCGCTCAGATTAGGGATGAAGCCGATGCGCAACGACAGCATCGCGGCGTGCAGATCGCCCCGCTCCACAGCCCCAAGGTCCGGTTCGATGATGTCCGCGATCACCTTCAACAGGGTGCTCTTGCCCGCCCCGTTGCCACCGATGACACCGAGACTCTCACCGCGGCGCAGTTCGAATGAAATATCGCGCAGCGCCCAGAACGGCTTGCGGCTGAACAGGCCGCTGCGACGCTGATAGGAAACGCCGACGTTACGCAGCCGCAGCGCGATCCTGGGATCGAGCAATGCCTTCGGATCAGCCGGGCCGCCGTTCACGAGATGGCCAGCTTGGCGTAGCGCCGGTCAAAGCGCGTCAGCAGATAAAGCGCCGAGGCCAAGCCGAGCAGCGCGACCAGCAAGACGATGCCCATCGCCGACCAGTCCGGCCAGACGCCCTCAAGCAGCACCGCGCGGTAACTCTCGATCACCGTGACCATCGGATTCAGATAGAAATAGACACGCAAGTCGGCAGGAAACGTGGAGATGTCATAGAAAATGCCCGACATGAAAAGCATCAAGGTCAGCCCGTTCTCGATGAGAATCCTCAGATCGGGCACAAACGGCACCACCGCCGCCAGCAGCGAGGCGCACGCGGCGATCAGCAGAAACTGAATCACCATCAGCACCGGCAGGGCCAGCCAGGTCATGCTCAGCGTTTGCTCCACGAGCACTAAATATATAAGGTACAGCGAGAACACGATCAAAAACCTGAGCGTGTTGGTCACCAGCGCGATGGCGGGGAACAGGTACTTCGGCAGATAGACCTGCAACATCAGCCGGGCATTCGCCGGAATGGCGTTGGCGCAACGAATGACCGAGCTGCCGAACCAGCGCCAGATCATCAGGCCGCACAACAGGAACGATACAAAGCCTTCCCCGCCCCGGCCCAGTAGCACACCGAACACCAGATAAAAAACCGACATGTAAAGCAGCGGCTCCAATACCCACCACAGCATGCCCAGGTACGCACGCGCGGCCTCGGCGCGCAAATCTGCGCAGGCCTTGTACCAGACCAGCTCGAGATAGTGATGCATTATCGATGCGGTAGTCGAGTATGGATTTTCACAGCAGGCGCGGCGCGTCCGCGTCCCTGACCTTGGGCGCGTATTGCGCCTTTATCCACCCCTTGTAGCCCGCATCCAGCAGCGCCTGCCACCACGCCTCGTTCGCCATGTACCACGCCAGGGTCTTGCGCAGCCCGCTCTCGAAGCTTTCGCGCGGGTCAAACCCAAGTTCGGCCGCCGCCTTGTCCGCGTCAATGGCGTAACGCCGGTCGTGGCCGGGCCTATCCTTGATGAACGTAATCAACTCTCCATGCGGCGCGGGAGACGGCGCGGCCTCATCCAGCAGCGCGCACAGCATCCGCACGACCTCAATGTTGGTTCTTTCGCACTGGCCGCCGAGGTTGTAGGTCTCCCCCACGCGCCCGTGCTCCAGCACTAGCGCGATGCCGTGGCAATGGTCTTCGACGTAAAGCCAGTCGCGCACGTTGAGCCCATCGCCGTAAACAGGCAGCGGCTTGCCCTGCAGGGCGTTGATCAACATCAGCGGGATGAGTTTTTCGGGAAACTGATAAGGCCCGTAGTTGTTGGAGCAGTTGCTGGTGGTGACGTTGAGGCCATAAGTATGATGGTAGGCGCGCACCAGATGATCGCTGGCGGCCTTGCTGGCGGCATATGGCGAATTTGGCGCGTACGCCGTAGTCTCGCGAAACGGCGGATCGTTCGGCGCCAGGGTGCCGTACACCTCATCGGTCGAACAGTGATGAAAACGGTGGTGCGCACGTCGCGATGAATCGGGCGCATCCAGCCATACATTTTTCGCCGCCTTGAGCAGGCTGTGCGTTCCGAGCACGTTGGTTTCGATAAAGGCGTCCGGTCCCAGGATGGACCGATCTACGTGCGATTCCGCCGCGAAGTGCACGAGCAGGTCGATGGATTCTTTTTCCAGAAGACCTTCCACCATTGCCTGATCACGGATATCGCCATGTACGAAACGAAAGCGGGGATTGCCCTCCGCCGCGGTGAGGCTCGCGCGATTGCCGGCGTATGTCAGTGCATCCAGCACGACGACCCGATCCTCGGGATGCTCACCCAGCCAGGAGTGCACGAAGTTCGCGCCGATGAAGCCCGCGCCGCCGGTAACCAGCAGCCTACGCACGGTCAAGCTCCTTGAGCATCGCGCGCAGCGACATCCGCCAGTGCGGCGCCTTGTAACCCAGCGTCTGCCAGATCGCGGATTTGTCCAGCACGCTGTAAGCCGGCCGCCGCGCCGGCAGTGGATATTCGCCCGTAGCTATCGGCTCGATCGGAATTTCCCGGCTCAGCAGACCAAGGGTCAGCGCCTCTTCCTGTATCGCCACAGCGAAATCGTACCAGCTCGCCACGCCGGCATCGGTCCAGTGGTACTTGCCCGTCAGCTTTGCTTCCAACGCGCGCCAGATGCAATCGGCAAGCCCGCCCGCCCAGGTGGGCGATCCTATCTGATCGTCCACCACCCGCAGCGCATCGCGGCTCGCCATCAGGCGCAACATGGTATGCACAAAGTTGCCGCCATGCGACGAGTACACCCAGGCAGCGCGCACGATAAGCGCCTCGCGCGTCAGCACATCCAGCACGGCCTGCTCGCCGGCGAGCTTGGTGGCGCCATAAACGCATCGCGGCGCGGGGGCGTCATCGACCAGATACGGGCTGCCCTTCGCGCCATCGAAGACGAAATCGGTGGAGACGTGTACCAGGCGGGCACCACACTCACGCGCGGCTCTCGCCAGATTCGCCGCGCCATCCCGATTGACCGCGTGTGCGAGCTCCGGCTCCTCTTCGGCCCGATCCACCGCCGTATACGCTGCGGCGTTGATAATCGCTTGCGGACGCAGCCGACCCACAATGGCATCGACGGCCGCGGCGTCGGTGATATCCATGGACTGACGATCGAACGCACGCAGCGAATAAGTGAGTTGCTGCGCCCGGCGCTGTGTCTCCCATCCCAACTGACCATTCGCGCCCGTGAGCATGATCACCGGCAATGATTGATTTTCTTCGGCAACCTTCATGCGGAGTACATCGGTAGTCCTGACGGCGGGATCTGATCCAGCGGCGACGCACTGTCATCTTTGGCCGACAGTTCGGGGCGTTTCAGCGGCCAATCGACGCCAACGCGCGGATCGTTCCACGCGACCGTACCCTCCGCTTCCGGCTGGTAGTAATCGGTGCACTTGTAAGCGAACAGCGCCGTCTCACTGGTCACGCAAAATCCGTGCGCGAAGCCGGCGGGCACCCATAGCTGCCGCTTGTTGTCGGCGGACAAGCTCGCCGCGAACCATTTGCCGAACGCGGGAGACCCTTGCCGGATATCCACGGCCACATCGAATACTCCTCCCTGCAAGACATACACCAGCTTGCCCTGCGCGTGCGGGTGCTGAAAGTGCAGACCGCGCAGCACCCCAAAGCGCGAGAACGAAACATTGTCCTGCACGAACGGGCCCACGATACCCCCCTCGGCGTAGCGCCGCGCCTGAAAGGCTTCCATGAAAAACCCCCGCGCATCACCGACGAACTTTGGTTTGACGATCAAGACGCCCGGCAACGATGTCTCAACGATCCTCACATCAATTTTCCGTCGGTCAGGATCCCACGCAGATACTCGCCATAACCACTTTTATCCAGCGGCGCCGCGAGCCGCTCCAGCGCTTCGGCGTCGATAAAGCCCATGCGATAGGCGATCTCTTCCGGACAGGCTATTTTCAGACCCTGCCGTTCCTCCACCACCCTGATGAAGGTCGCCGCGTCCAGTAGCGCGCCGTGCGTACCGGTATCCAGCCAGGCCGTGCCTCGGCTTAAGATCTCCACGGTGAGATCTCCGCGTTCGAGATAGGCCTTGTTCACGTCGGTAATCTCGAATTCCCCGCGCGACGACGGCCGTATATGTCGGGCGATGTCGACCACGTCGTTGTCGTAAAAATAAAGGCCGGTCACCGCGTAATGGGACTCCGGCGCCGCGGGTTTCTCTTCGATGCGGGTTACACGGCGGTCGCGATCGAACGAAACCACGCCGTACTGACTTGGATTGCTGACGTAATAGCCGAACACGGTAGCCCCGGTGTCACGCTGACTCACCGCCTGCAGGCGTTTAGTGAAACCTTCGCCATAAAAAATATTGTCGCCCAGGGTAAGGGTCACCGGATCGGTACCGACGAACTGCTCGCCGACGATAAACGCCTGCGCCAGCCCATCGGGCCGCGACTGCACCGCGAACGACAGCGACAAGCCCCACTGCGATCCGTCGTTCAGCAGGTTAAGGAACGCGGCCTGATCGCGCGGTGTGGTGATGATGAGAATATCGCGGATGCCGGCCAGCATCAGCGTCGCCAATGCGTAGTAAATCATAGGCTTGTCGTACACGGGCATAAGCTGCTTGCTCACCGAATGGGTGAGCGGATAAAGCCGCGTGCCCGAGCCGCCGGCGAGGATAATACCCTTTCTCACAAACTGTTAATCCTGCGGTCCATCAGGGGCGCCACGTGCTGGCGGCCCCTCAACCACTCCTTTAGATAAAATCGAACACTACGTTTTGTATAGAATTAAACCATAGGTTTCCGCGACTTCACATACACCCAAACCGTCTCGACCATCAAAGCCCGCGCAAACCCTTTGCCCCGCGATTGTAACGTGTTCCACTCGTCGACGGTGTAGACGAGCATTTCCGTCGGCACCGGCAGCGCGCTCAGATCCCACTTCAGACTGCGCCGATCGAATGGTTCGTCTGTCGCATCCACTATCGCTACGACGTCCAGGTCGCTGCCCACACCCCAGTCGCCGCGCGCGTATGACCCGAAGTAGCCGAGCCGCGCGAGTTCCGGATGCCTTGCGGCGTGAAGTTCGGTCCAGTCGCGCAACGCCCGCTCAACCGCTGCGCGGTTGGGCCATTTGAACACGGACGAATTCAATGATCTCACCGGCATGACGTATGGCTTCCTCACTTTGGAGCGAACCGTAATGCTCGAACGGCGCGCCCTCGGCATGGCCGTTGGCGTAGCGGGTGGCAACATAGAAGTTATCCAGCACCTTGCCTTTTTCCACCAGGATTTCCGGTACCGTCAGCGGCAACTCTCGCAACAAGCGGGCGACTACATGCCCCCACGCTTCCTGGTCGAGGTACAGATGCAGTCCTTTTACCGCTTTCTCAGCCGACTGCTGCGCGGCAAAACAGGCCCATTCGTGCCGCGCTTCACGTCGCGACGCCAGCGCTTGCTCCAGGTCCCGTTCGGCTTGCGCAAACCAGTCTTTGGCGCGATTAGCCACGTCGAGTACGTTGTCGCATCAGCGCGTCATGACGCGCGCGCCGTCAGAACGGTATGTCGTCGTCGAAATCGTCCGTTTTCGATTGCTGGCGTTTCGCGGACGCGGGACCGGACGACGCGCCAGCCGCGGACGCTGAATCATCGAAACCGCTACCACCACCGCCGCGACCGCCCAGCATCTGCATCTCATTGGCGACGATCTCGGTCATGTAGCGGTCCTGGCCTTCTTTGTCCTGCCATTTGCGCGTCTGCAGACGACCCTCGACATACACTTGCGAGCCTTTGCGCAGATATTCGCCCGCGATCTCGGCGAGTCGATTGAAAAACACCACGCGGTGCCATTCGGTACGCTCCTGACGCTCGCCAGAGCTCTTGTCCTTCCAGAAGTCCGTCGTGGCCAGCGTGACGTTGCACACCGCACCGCCGCTGGGCATGTACTTGACCTCCGGATCCTGACCCAGATTACCGACCAGAATCGCTTTATTGATGCCTTTAGCCATGCGCGCGCCTCCGTTAAACCCTAGGTAGTGAGCCGATGTTAGCCGCGTATTCTAAGCCGCCGAGATGGAAAACTCACGCAAGGTCTTTTCGTCGAGCAAATTACGGTCCACCTTGAGGTACGCCGTGCCGTCCTCGGGGAGGATCACTGCCTCCTTAACACCTTTCACGGAGGTGAGCCGGTTGGTCATGGCGCGCGCGTGCTCCGCGGTCAGCGGGCCGACGTTCAGCAGATAACGGCTCAGCCCGCTGGGGTTCTGCATGCCCAGCATGACCAAAGCGCACAGCAACGACGCCACGCCGCCGCCGACAAATACGGCTTGCGGCCCGGCGACATGCAGCAGCGCGCCGCCCAGCGCGCCGCCAGTGAAAACGCCCAGGAACTGACTGCTGGAGTAAACGCCCATGGCGGTACCGCGCAGTCCCGCCGGGCTGGCCCTGGACGCCAGCGAGGGCAGCGCCGACTCGGCGAGGTTGAAGGCGGTGAACAACAACAGCATCGAAACCCCCATCACGATCAGCAGCGATCCAGTCACCGCCAGACAGAATTCGGCCGCGGCCAGCAACAGAATCGAGCCGATCAATACAGGCTTCATGCGATGGCGGCGCTCGCCGTAGATCAGCGGCGGCAGCATGGCGGCGAAAGACACCAGCAACACGACCAGATAGAGCAGCCAGTGCCACTGTGCGGAGAGTCCTGCCGTGTCCCGCAACTGGCTGGGGATAACCGTAAAATTGGAGGTCATCACCATGTGCAATACAAAGATGCTCAAGTCCAGGCGCAACAGGTGGGGGTCCTTGATGACCCTGCCCAGCGCGGACGTCACTACCCCCCTGTCGCCCTTTGCGCGCAAGGAAGGCGGGGTCGGTACCGCGCTCAAGACCAACAGAATCGCAAGTCCGGCCAGCACCGCAGTCGCCCAGAATATCCCGGGCACGCCTATCCATTGTTGCAGCAACGGCCCGACGACCAGCGCGAGCGCGAACGACAGGCCGATGCAGAAGCCCAAGGTTGCCATAATCTTGGTGCGCTGCTCGTCGCGGGAAAGATCCGCCGCCAGCGCCAGCACCGTCGCGGCGATCGCGCCGGAGCCTTGCATCGCGCGCCCGGCGATTACCCAGTAAATCGATTCCGACATCGCCGCGAGCACGCTGCCGGCCGCGAAAATAAGCAAACCACCGACGATCACCGGCTTGCGGCCTATCCTGTCCGACAGCATCCCCAGCGGAATCTGCAACAGCGCCTGCGTCAGGCCATACGCGCCGATGGCGAGGCCCATGAGTACCGGCGTTCCTCCGTCGAGCTTGCCGGCATACAGCGCGAACACGGGCAGCACCATAAAAAGACCCATCATGCGCACGCCGTAAATCAGGCCCAGCGATACGGTGGCGCGGCGCTCGACGGGTGTCATGCGGTTATTGTCTGAATTCATCACGATAGGCGGCGAAATTGCGAATCGGCGTCGACACTTCATGACCGAATGTCTGTTTTGCCTGTCAAAACGGAAGCAAGTATATTGATTAATTAACCTGTTTGATATGACATCCATGCAAGCCATCCGCATCCGCGGCGCGCGCACCCATAATTTGCGCGATGTCGACCTCGACCTGCCGCGCGACAAGCTCATCGTCATCACCGGTCTGTCCGGCTCCGGCAAGTCGTCGCTCGCGTTCGACACCATATTCGCCGAGGGCCAGCGGCGCTACGTGGAGTCGCTGTCGGCTTACGCGCGCCAGTTCTTGTCGATGATGGAAAAGCCCGACGTGGATCACGTCGAAGGTCTTTCGCCGGCGATCTCTATCGAGCAGCGAACAACCTCGCACAATCCGCGTTCCACGGTTGGTACCATCACCGAAATCTACGACTATCTGCGGCTGCTGTACGCGCGCGCGGGCCAGCCACGGTGCCCCGAACACAACCTGCAACTGGATGCCCAAACCGTCAGTCAGATGGTCGATCAGGTGCTGGCGCTGCCCGCGGGCACGCGCCTGCTGCTGCTCGCGCCCGTGGTCCAGAACCGCAAGGGCGAGCACCTGGGCGTGCTACAGGAACTGCGTGCGCAAGGGTTTCTGCGCGCGCGTATCGACGGAAAGGTCGTTGAACTGGAACAGGCACCGAAGCTCGATCTGCGCCGCAAGCACAGCATTGAGGTCGTCGTCGATCGCCTGAAAGTGCGCGACGAGTTGCAGTTGCGGCTGGCGGAATCTTTTGAAACCGCGCTGAAACTTGCCGACGGCATCGCCGTGGTCGCATACATGGACGCACCGGAACAAACGGAGCTTGTGTTTTCGTCGAAGTTCGCCTGCCCGATCTGCGGTTATTCGTTGAGCGAGCTGGAGCCGCGGCTGTTCTCGTTCAACAATCCTATCGGCGCCTGCCCCGCATGCGATGGCTTAGGCGTGCGTCAATTCTTCGATCCCGCGCGCATCGTGGCACATCCGCAACTGAGTCTTGCGGGCGGCGCGGTGCGTGGCTGGGACAGGCGCAACGCTTACTTTTTTCAGCTGATCCGCTCGCTGGCCGCGCATTACGACTTCGACATCGAGGCGCCATTCGCATCGCTGAACGACAAAACGAAACACGCCATCCTGTACGGCAGCGGCAAGCAGCGGATTGAATTCAATTACACAGACGAACGCGGGCGCACCAACACCCGCCGTCATGCGTTCGAGGGCATCATCCCCAACATGCAGCGGCGCTACCGCGAGACGGACTCCGAGGCGGTGCGCGAAGAGCTGGCGAAATACCTGGCGAATCAGCCTTGCCCGGAATGCGGTGGCACACGCCTGAACGTAGCCGCCCGCAATGTGTTCATCGAGGACCGCAGTCTGCCGGAGATCGCGCGCCTTCCGATCGGCGAGGCCGGCGAGTTTTTCAACGCGCTGGCGCTGAGGGGGCGTCGCGGAGAGATCGCCAGAAAGATCGTCAAGGAGATCCAGCAGCGGCTCACCTTTCTGATCAACGTCGGACTCGATTACCTGACTCTGGAACGCAGCGCCGAGACGTTGTCTGGCGGCGAGGCGCAGCGCATTCGCCTCGCGAGCCAAATCGGCGCCGGTCTGGTGGGCGTGATGTACATCCTGGACGAGCCCTCGATCGGGCTGCACCAGCGCGACAATCAGCGGTTGCTGGATACGCTTTACTTTCTGCGCGATCTAGGCAACACCGTGATCGTGGTCGAGCACGACGAGGACGCGATACGCGCCGCCGATCACGTGGTGGATATGGGGCCCGGCGCCGGCCGGCACGGTGGACGCGTGGTCGCCGAGGGGCGGCCGGCCGAAATCGCCGCCAACCCGGCGTCGCTGACCGGCCAGTACCTGTCGGGCAAGCGATGTATCGACATCCCGAACCAGCGCGTTGCGTTCAACGATGAGAGAACGCTGAATTTGCGCGGCGCCCGTGGCAATAACCTGCGCGACGTGGACGTGGAAATTCCTCTGGGCCTGTTCACCTGCGTTACGGGCGTCTCCGGCTCGGGCAAATCGACCCTAGTCAACGACACCCTGTTCCGCTATCTGGCGCGCGAACTGAACGGCGCCGCGGTCGACCCCGCACCCTGCGAGGCGATCAGCGGGCTCGAACGCATCGACAAGGTGGTCGACATCGATCAGAGCGCCATTGGCCGAACACCGCGCTCCAACCCGGCCACGTATACCGGCCTGTTCACGCCCATTCGCGAGTTGTTCGCGGGCACCGCCGAGGCGCGCTCGCGTGGCTACACACCGGGCCGCTTCAGCTTCAATATCAAGGGCGGGCGCTGCGAGGCCTGTCAGGGCGGCGGCGTCATCAAGGTCGAAATGCACTTTCTGCCGGACATCTACGTGCCCTGCGACGTGTGCAAGGGCAAGCGTTACAACCGGGAAACCCTGGACGTTCACTACAAGGGCAAGAACATCTTCGAGGTGCTGCAGATGCCGGTGGACGAAGCGGCGGAGTTCTTTCGTCCGGTGCCTGCGATCCGTCGCAAACTGGAAACGCTGGCCGAGGTCGGACTGACCTATATCACGCTCGGCCAGAACGCGACCACCTTGTCGGGCGGAGAGGCGCAGCGGGTCAAACTTTCGCGCGAACTATCCAAACGCGACACGGGCAACACGCTTTACATTCTGGATGAACCGACTACCGGGCTGCATTTCCACGATGTGGAGCAACTGCTGAGAGTACTTCACCGGCTGCGCGATCACGGTAACACCATCGTGGTGATCGAGCACAATCTGGATGTCATCAAGACCGCGGACTGGGTCATCGACATGGGGCCGGAAGGCGGTCACCGCGGCGGCGAAGTGGTGGCGGCAGGTACGCCTGAAGCAGTCGCCGCCGTCGATGCCTCGCATACCGGCCAATATCTGCGGCGCATATTGAAACCAATGCCTAAGGAGACGCGCCGCAAGGCGTGAACGGATCTGTACGAGTCGTTCGCTTTGCGCTAATCGCCCTGCGCGAGCGTGACCGTCGCGCCGATTTTCAGATCCATTGCGTGCGTGCCACTCGCTTCTTTAAGCGCGATCTCGACCAGACCGTTAGCGTTGTCGTACCAGAACGGCTCACCTGCGCGCGCCACGCTGAAGGTGCGGGCGTAAGCCAGTTCTTGCCCTTTCACCGAAAGCCGCGCGCTTTTGTCCAGCACACAGGCGCGTATCCCGGTCATCGCATTCCCGAAATGATCGATGTAGACGATCTCGTACAGATCGTCGGGCCATTCGCCAGGCGCGGCTTTGTCCGTTAGCAGCTCGCCAGGCACGGGCAGCCCCATGGCGAGCCTCGCAGCCACCGGCGCGAACAGATCGCGACCGTGGAAGCTTGCGGACATACGTTCCGGCGCGTAGGTGATCTCCCATTGCCGCACCTGCCTGGCCCGGCTTCCGATGACCTCGAGTAATCCATTATCCGGCCCCACGAACCAGCGGCCATCGGCCTGTACGACCAGCGGGCGCCGCGCCGAACCCACGCCCGGATCGACGACGCACAGAAAAACGGTGCCAGTGGTAAATTCATCGGTGTAAGCCGCCAGCAGATACGCCGACGCACGCGCGTTGAACGACGGAAGGTCGGAAAACAGGTTGATCACCGGCACGCCGGGCGCGTCCCGCAACAACCTGGCCCGCACCTGCCCGACATAGGGGCCGTGCAGGCCGAAGTCAGTGCACAGAACGATCATTGATTATCCGCATCAATAATTCGCACAAACAAAAAGCCGGCTTGCGGCCGGCTTATAAACGATACGTTTCAAGTCTTACTCGGGCCTGTCTACCAGCTCCACAAACGCCATGGCGGCGTTGTCGCCGCGGCGAAAACCGTATTTTAGAACCCGCATGTAGCCGCCCGGCCGGGCGCGATAGCGAGGGCCCAACTCGCTGAACAACTTGCCGACAACTTCTTTGTCGCGCAGTCTCGCGAATGCCCGTCGACGCCGCGCCACATCATCCTGTTTGGCCAGGGTGATGAGCGGCTCCGCGACCCGCCGCAGTTCCTTGGCCTTGGCCAGAGTGGTGATTATCGTCTCGTGCCGGAACAGCGATGACGCCATGTTCGAGGTCATCGCCTTGCGATGGCTGCTGTTGCGGCTCAGTTGCCGGCCGGAGTTGCGATGGCGCATATCAGCATTCCTTGGGTAGCGGCCTTAAGCCGCGGTGGACTTTTTCTCTTTCTCGGCACGCAAGCTGGGCGGTGGCCAGTTTTCCAGCCGCATGCCGAGCGACAACCCGTGCGAACCCAGCACGTCCTTGATCTCGGTCAGCGATTTCTTCCCCAGATTCGGCGTTTTCAAAAGCTCGACTTCGGTGCGCTGAATCAGGTCGCCGATGTAATGAATGTTCTCGGCCTTGAGACAATTTGCGGAGCGCACGGTGAGTTCCAGATCGTCCACCGGACGCAGCAGAACTGGATCCAGCTCCGATTCGCCGCGTGCCTGTACGCTCTGTTCGTCACCTTTGAGATCGACGAACACGGATAACTGCCCCTGCAGAATGTTCGCGGCCCGCCGAATGACGTCCTCGGGATCAACCGTGCCATCAGTTTCGAGTTCGATCACGAGCTTGTCCAGATCGGTACGCTGCTCGACCCTGGCGCTCTCGACGGTATACGCCACGCGCCGCACCGGGCTGAAACTCGCGTCGAGCAACAGACTGCCCAGCGCGCGTTCTTCGTCCGAACGCTGTACGGAGGCCGGCTGATAACCGCGGCCGCGCGCAATCTTCAACGTCATGGCGAGTTCGGCACCCTTGGTCAGGTGCGCGATCACATGGTCGGAATTGACAATCTCGACATCGTGTCCGGTCGTGATATCGCCCGCCGTAACCACACCGGGCCCCTGCTTGCGCAAGCTGAGGCTGGCTTCATCCTTGCCGTGCATGCGGATGGCCAGCCCTTTAAGATTGAGCAGGATATCGATGACGTCTTCCTGCACGCCCTCGATCGTTGTGTATTCGTGCAACACGCCCTCGATGCTGGCTTCCACCACGGCGCAACCGGGAATGGACGACAGCAGTATGCGTCGCAACGCGTTGCCCAGGGTGTGTCCGAAGCCGCGTTCCAGCGGCTCGAGCACGACCTTGGCGTTCTTCGGGCCCGATGCCTGAACGTCGACGAATCGGGGCCGCAGCAGTTCTTCAACCTTGGCTGCCATAAACAGTGCTACCTCGTAAATTCCAGTAAATTTGAACGATTACTTGGAGTAAAGCTCGACCACCAGCGATTCGTTGATATCCGGCGGCAGTTCGTCGCGCTCGGGTGTGGCCTTAAACACGCCTTCCATCTTCTTGGCGTCGACTTCCACCCACTCGGGCATGCCGTATTGTTCCGCGACGTTAAGGGCATCCTGAATGCGAAGCTGCTTCTTCGCTTTTTCGCGCACCGCCACTACGTCCCCGCCGCTGACGGTAAAGGACGGGATATTCACAACCTGACCATTGACCGCGATCGCCTTGTGCCGCACCAGTTGCCTCGCCTCTGCCCGGGTGGCCGAGAAACCCATCCGGTACACGACGTTATCCAGCCGGCATTCCAGCAGCTGCAGCAGACGCTCGCCGGTCGCGCCCTTGGAACGCGACGCGGTCTTGTAGTAGTTGCGGAACTGTCGCTCCAGTACGCCGTATATCCGGCGCAGCTTTTGTTTTTCACGCAGCTGAACACCGTAATCGGATATGCGTGTGCGTCGGTCGCCGTGCTGGCCGGGAATCTTGTCCAGCTTGCACTTCGTATCGAGCGCCCGCGTCCGACTCTTGAGCAACAGATCAGCGCCTTCGCGGCGGCTAAGTTTGCATTTCGGTCCCAGATATCGCGCCATTTACAGCTCCAGTGACTCCGGCCCAAGCCAGGGCCGGCAGGCAAATCAGTTAACGCAGCAGGAATCCTGGCCAGCGACCAGCTATACGCGGCGTCTTTTCGGCGGACGGCAGCCATTGTGTGGAATGGGCGTCACGTCGTTGATGTTGGTGACTTTGAAACCGACGTTGTTCAATGCCCGGACCGCCGATTCACGCCCCGGTCCCGGACCCTTGACCATGACCTCCAGGTTCTTGAGACCGAACTCCAGTGCGGCCTTGCCCGCGGTTTCAGCCGCTACCTGCGCGGCGAACGGCGTGCTTTTGCGTGACCCGCGAAAACCCGACCCACCCGATGTCGCCCAGCACAAGGTGTTGCCCTGCCGGTCACTGATGGTGATGATGGTGTTGTTGAACGACGCATTGATGTGCGCCACGCCGTCCGAGACGGTTTTCTTGATTTTCTTACGCGAGCGTACCGGTGCTTTAGCCATCTGTTCTTAGATTCCGGGAGGATTGATTCCGAGTAGGTTACTTCCGAATGGCGCGACGCGGACCTTTGCGCGTGCGCGCGTTGGTGCGTGTACGCTGCCCGCGCAACGGCAGGCCGCGCCGATGACGGATGCCGCGATAACAGCCGAGGTCCATCAGCCGCTTGATGTTCATGGTGACGTCGCGTCGCAGGTCACCCTCGACAGGGTACTTGCCCACTTCCGTACGCAGCTTGTCGATCTCGATCTCGCTCAAATCCTTGACCTTGATCGTTGGCTGCACGCCGGCACGCTCACAGATCCCGCGCGCGCGGGTGCGGCCGATCCCGTATATCGACATCAGGGCGATTTCAGTGTGCTTCTGAACGGGGATATTGATACCTGCGATGCGCGCCATTCAAACGAACTCCAAGTTAATTACCCGTATTAATGCTACAAAGCGGCAAAACCGCGCATTGTAGCGAGTTCAACAGCATCATTCAATATCGGTGACTACAGTTCCGAATCAGCCGAAACGACCATGTCGGGTCGTTCGATCGATGCGAGACTGAGTTGTGCCCGCCATCCCTGGCGCGGCAACTGCGCGTCGCTAACCCCCTGCCCGAACTTCCTCGTAGGGGCCTTCGCCGGGAAAATGACACGTTAAGTGTCACTTTTCTTAATCCGGCTCCGCCGCTCTGCGCTGTCCTGCTTCGAGCCCCGGCCCAGCCACGACATCCCTGTCCTGTCGTTCGATCGAAAAATCAATGCACTGGATCGCTGCGCAACGACGCATGTCACATAGTTTATTACATGCCATCTGGGGCGCAGCTAGTCGTCTTCGCTAAGCCCCGGCCCGCACATCCTTATGCGTGCGTTCGCCGGGGAAACGACACATTGAGTGTCGTTTCCTTAATCCGGCTCACCCCTGGCGCTGCTTGTGTCGCGGGTTGGGGCAGATGACGCGCACAACGCCGTTGCGGCGTATCACCTTGCAATTACGACAAATCCGTTTAACCGAAGCCTGTACTTTCATGTTGCTTATCCTGCTCTAGGGAACGAGCGCTACCGTAGCAGTCCCGATTTGCCATAACTCTTGAGGTTGGCCTTTTTCATCAGGCCTTCATACTGATGCGACATCAGCTGCGCCTGCAGCTGTGCCATGAAGTCCATCACCACCACCACAATAATGAGCAGCGAGGTGCCACCGAAGTAAAAGGGTACGTTCCACGCCAGAATCAGAAACTCCGGCAGTAGGCACACCAGGGTGATATAAATCGCGCCGACGCCAGTCAGCCGGGTCATTACGCCATCGATATAGCGCGCGGTCTGGTCGCCGGGCCGGATGCCGGGAATGAACGCGCCCGATTTTTTGAGATTATCCGCCGTCTCACGCGAATCGAACACGATCGCGGTATAGAAAAAACAGAAAAAGACAATCGCTGTGGCATAGAAAGCCACATACAGCGGTTGCCCGGGGCTCAGCGCGGTCGACAGATTCTGCAGCCAGCTCATGCCGTCGGCGCGGCCGAACCACTGACCCAGGGTCGCCGGGAACAGAATAATACTGGACGCGAAGATCGGCGGAATCACACCCGCCATGTTCAGTTTCAGCGGCAGATGGCTGCTCTGTGCCGCGTACAATTTGCGCCCCTGCTGTCGTTTGGCGTAATTGACCGTGATGCGCCGCTGCCCCCGTTCGATGAATACCACCGCGCCGGTGACCGCGATCGCTAGCGCGAACAGCAGGATCACGAAAGCCGCGGACAGTTCGCCGGTGCTGGCCAGTTCCAAAGTGCCGCCAATCGCCGAGGGCAGGCCGGCTACTATACCCGCGAAGATAATAATCGATATGCCGTTGCCGATGCCGCGCTCGGTGATCTGCTCGCCCAGCCACATCAGAAACATGGTGCCGGTCACCAGGGTCACCACGGACGTGAAAATGAATCCATAGCCCGTGTGGATGGCCACACCCTGACCCTGCAACGCGACCGACACGCCGAGCGCCTGAAACGTCGCGAGCCCCAGGGTGCCGTAACGCGTGTACTGAATAATCTTGCGGCGACCGGATTCGCCCTCTTTCTTGATCTCCTTCAGCGCGGGCACCACGGTGGTCATCAACTGCACGATGATGGACGCCGAGATGTACGGCATGATGCCGAGCGCGAAGATCGACAGCCGCTCCAGCGCGCCGCCCGAGAACATGTTGAACATGTCCAGGATGGTGCCGCTCTGCTGGTCGAAGAACTGCGCCATGGATTCGGGATTGATGCCCGGCACCGGGATGAACGTGCCGACGCGATAGACGACCAGCGCCATCAGCACGAACAGCAGGCGCTTGCGCAGTTCGGTGACTTTGCCAAGACCGCCGAACGACGCGGCCATTGCGGAAGTAGATGACGCCATTACTGTTCTACTGTTCCGCTTCGCGGCCCTTGTCTTTCTCAATCACGGCGGGCTCATCTGCGGGTGTCACCGAACCGCCCGCCGCCTCGATCGCCGCGCGCGCGCCGCGTGTGACCGCGATACCTTTAATGGATACCGCCTTGGTCAGCGCGCCGGAGGCGATAATCTTGACCCTGGTGGTGCGTCGTCCGATCGCGCCCTGCGCCTTGAGCACTGCGAGATCGATCGTCTCGGCGTCAATCGAATTCAATCTGTCCACACGCAATTCCTCTGAATCGCGCTTCTTCGCCGATACAAACCCGAACTTGGGCAGCCGGCGCTGCAGCGGCATCTGGCCGCCCTCGAAGCCCACCTTGTGATAGCCGCCGGCGCGCGCACGCTGGCCCTTGTGGCCGCGGCCGCAGGTCTTGCCCAGACCGCTGCCGATCCCGCGGCCTACGCGCTTGGCGTCGGTGCGGCTACCTTTTGCGGGTTGCAGGGTATTGAGTTTCATCATTGTTCCTGGTTGATCATTGCCGGCCGAACTGCTTCGGCGCCATTAGCATCCGGGACGATGCGCCTGTCATGCGGGACGATTGCGCCTGGAGCCGCCCGGTCACGCGCGTTTCGCGTTTAACGCCCTTCCACTTTCAGCATATATTTAATTTTCTCGATCATGCCGCGATTCTGCGGTGTGTCTGACACCATCACCGGGTTATGTATCCGCCGAATACCTAGACCCCGCGCGCAGGCGCGGTGATTTTTCATCCGCCCAATCAGACTGCGGACCAGCGTTACCTTAAGCGGTCCGGTCATCGACTCGCGCCCCCAGCATCGCATCCACAGTCATGCCCCGCTTGGCAGCGAAAAACTCGGGCGCCTGCATGTTCGTCAACCCCTTCATGGTGGCGCGCACCACGTTGATCGAATTGCGTGAGCCGATCACCTTGGCCAGCACATTGTGCACGCCCAGCACCTCGAACACGGCACGCATCGCGCCACCGGCGATGATCCCGGTGCCGTCCGAGGCCGGCTGCATGTGCACCTTGGCGGCGCCGTGGCGCGACGTGACCGGGTAATACAGCGTGCCTTCATTCAACGGCACGTGCATGAGGCTCTTGCGCGCCTTTTCCATCGCCTTCTGGATGGCGAGCGGCACCTCGCGCGCCTTGCAGTAACCGAAGCCTACCCTTCCCTGACCATCACCGACGACCGCCAGCGCGGTAAACCCGAATTGCCGGCCGCCCTTGACGACCTTGGCCACACGGTTGACCGTGATCAGTTTTTCCTGCATGCCATCGGTGACTTTATTACCGTCGCTTTGAGCCATCACTTACCTTTTTCGGATTGTCATCCGACCGCGCTTAATTGCGCAGCCAGTATCTATTGAACGCGCGCCGCTGCCACCGCTGCGCGCGCAATGTTCAGAACTCCAGGCCGCCCTCGCGCGCCGCATCCGCCAGGGCCTTGATGCGGCCATGGTACTTGAACCCCGCGCGGTCAAAAGCGATCCGTGTAATCCCTTTCGACTTCGCGCGCTCGGCGATCAGTTTTCCGACCCGGATCGCGGCCTGCACGTTGCCGGTGTTGGCGAGTCCCTGCTTGACCTCGCCTTCCAGCGAAGAAGCGCACGCCAGCACGCTCGCACCGCCGGGGGCGATAAGCTGTACATAGATGTGTCTGGGCGTGCGATGCACGCACAGCCGATACGCTCCCAGGGTGCGTATCTTGTTGCGCGCCCGTTGTGAGCGCCGTTTGCGGCTGAGTCGTTTGTCCAACATGATTAGTCAATACCAACAAAATATGTAATGTCTGTAACTGAGAAACACAGCCCGGGAAACCGAAGCATACGTTTCAGCATTATCGTCAACACCGCACGCACAGAACTGATCAGGCACGCCGCTATTTCTTCTTGGCTTCCTTGCGGACAATGCGTTCGCCCGCATACTTGACGCCCTTGCCCTTGTAAGGTTCCGGCCGGCGAAAATTCCGAATCTGCGCGGCGACATGTCCGACCAGTTGCTTATCGATGCCACGCACGATCACTTCGGTCTGCGTCGGGGCCTCGACCGTGACGCCTTTCGGCATCGGATACTCGATGGGGTGCGAGTACCCCAGGGTCAAATTGAGCGTGTTGCCCCGGACCGAGGCGCGATAGCCGACTCCCACCAGCTCCAGCTTACGCTCGAACCCCTGGCTTACCCCTTGCACCATGTTATTGAATAACGCGCGCATGGTGCCGGCCATCATCATGCCGGAGTCCACTTGCGGCTCTGAATCGAACACCACGCTGTCTTGTTGCTGAGTGACGGTCACGCGCCGGTGAACGTTGAACTGCATCGCGCCTTTCGGACCCTTGACGCCTACGGTGCGGCCCTGAACGCTGACTTCCACACCCGCGGGGATCGCAACCGGATTTTTGGCAACTCTGGACATCGTATAACTCAGGTCTCAGGCTACGAAACAGAGCACTTCGCCGCCATGACCCGCCGCGCGCGCCGCGCGATCGCTCATCACTCCCTGCGGGGTCGATACGATGGCGATGCCAAAGCCGCCGCTTACCCGCGGGATCTCCTGCACGCCGCGGTACACTCGCAGGCCAGGACGACTCACACGCCTGATCATCTCGATGACAGGCTTGCCGAGATGATACTTGAGCACGACCGACAGCTCGGGTTTGTTGTCCCGCTGCTCCACGGAAAAGTCCTGCACATAACCCTCCCGCTTCAGCACCTCGGCGACCGCGAGCTTGATGCGCGAGGAGGGCATGCTGACCTGCACCTTGGCCGCCGTCTGTCCGTTGCGGATGCGGGTCAGCATGTCGGAAATTGGATCGCTCATACTCATGGTTTCATTCTCAACGGATGCTTAGTTCTCACAGAGCCTGCTATCAACACATGCGATCCGGTTACCGGTTGTCTCACGATGATTCACCAGCTCGATTTAACCAGGCCGGGCACGTCCCCGCGCAGGGCGGCTTCGCGCAGCTTGTTGCGCCCCAAACCGAACTTGCGGTAAAAGCCATGCGGACGGCCCGTCAACGCGCAGCGGTTGCGCAGGCGCACAGGGCTGGAGTCGCGCGGCAGCTTGCGCAACTGCGCCTGCGCTGCTCGCCGTTCTTCCAGGGACGCCTCGGCGTTTCCAATCGTGGCCTTGATCGCGGCGCGCTTCTTGGCGAATCGCTTCACTATCAGTTCGCGCTTGCGTTCGCGCTCAATCATCGACGTCTTTGCCATAACTATCCCTGACCGCCGGCTTGTCGCCGGAACGGAAAATTGAAGGCTTCTAGCAACGCGCGCGCTTCATCGTTGCTGCGCGCGGTGGTGCCGATTGCAATGTCCATCCCTCGCAGGACATCGATCTTGTCGTATTCGATCTCCGGGAAAATAATCTGCTCGCGCACACCCATGTTGTAATTGCCGCGTCCGTCAAAGCCCCTGGGGCTCAAGCCACGGAAATCGCGGATGCGCGGAATCGCGATATTGACCAGCCGGTCGAGAAACTCGTACATGCGCGCGCGACGCAGAGTGACCTTGCAGCCGATGGGCCAGCCCTCGCGAATATTGAAGCCCGCAATCGACTTGCGCGCGACCGTCACGACCGGCTTTTGACCCGCGATGCGCGTCATGTCTTCGACCGCGTGGTCGACGATTTTCTTGTCGCCCACCGCTTCGCCAAGCCCCATGTTCAAGGTGATATTGGTGAAGCGTGGCACCTGCATTACGTTCGCATAGCCGAAGTGTTCAGCGAGCTGTTTTCGCACGCGGTCCTGGTATTGTGCATGCAGGCGCGTCATTTAGGCGTCAACCACTTCGTCATTGGCTTTGAAAAAGCGGACCTTGCGGCCGTCACCGAGCTGCCGGAATCCGATGCGCCCGCCCTTGCCCGTGGCCGGATTGAACAGCATCACGTTGGAGCCGTGGATCGACATCTCACGCTCCACGATGCCACCGCCCACACCACGCTGAGGGTTGGGCTTGGTGTGCTTTTTGGCGACGTTGACGTTCTCGACCACGACCCGATCATTGCGCAGCACGCGCAACACGGTGCCCCGCCTGCCCTTGTCCTTGCCCGAGATGACAACGACGTCGTCGCCTTTTTTCAATCTGTTCATCGATGGCCAATTCGGTAAGTCGTTTGCAAAAAAGTCAGTGTACAGAATACACGGGAGTTACAAGATCCCGGGCGTTTTACAGAACCTCGGGCGCCAGCGAAATAATCTTCATGAAGCGCTCGCCGCGCAGCTCGCGCGTCACCGGTCCGAAGATTCGCGTGCCGATCGGCTGTAACTGGTTGTTCAACAACACCGCGGCGTTGCGATCGAAACGAACCAGCGAACCATCGGTGCGTCGCACCCCTTTGGCGGTGCGCACCACCACGGCGCTGTATACTTCGCCCTTCTTGACCCGCCCGCGCGGAATCGCGTCCTTGACGCTGACCTTGATGATATCGCCGATGTGCGCGTAACGCCGCTTTGAACCGCCCAGCACTTTTATACACTGAAGCTTGCGCGCGCCGCTGTTATCGGCGGCCTCCAAGACCGTTTCAGTCTGAATCATGGCCGTGTCCTTTTAATTAGCTATCGCTATTGCGCTTATGCGAGCCTACTGCGAATTCCTGTCGAGCACCTGAACCAGCTTCCAGGCCTTGGTCTTGGAAAACGGGCGGCATTGGGTGATCGATACCTTGTCACCGAGCTTGCTCTCATTGCGCTCGTCGTGCACATGCAGCTTGCTCGAACGGCGCATGTATTTGCCGTACAGCGGATGCCGCACCTGCCGGTCGATTCTTACCGTCACCGTCTTGTCCCGCTTGTCGCTGACCACCTGGCCGGTTAGCGTGCGCTGGACGTGGCTCTCTGCTTTCGTTTCGTTCATTAGGGCGTGCCGCCTGCCGCCGACACACTGCCGGATGCGGCACGCTCGGTCATTATGGTCTTGATGCGCGCGATATCGCGGCGCAGCTTCGCGAACTGATCATGTCGGGGCGCCTGGCCCAGTCCCCGCTGCATGCGCAGATTGAACTGCGCGCGCAACAGCGCCAGCAGTTCCTTGTCCAGGTCCGATGCGGACTTCTGCCGCAGTTCACTTACCTTCATCGTTGCTTGTCCGTCAACTCACATTACGGTGCGAATTACAAACGTCGTGCTGATCGGCAGCTTGGCCGCCGCCAGGCGCAACGCCTCGCGCGCGATGTCTTCATCAACACCTTCCATCTCGTAGAGCATGCGACCGGGCTGAACCTGGGCGACCCAGTACTCGACGTTAC
>JACCYU010000039.1 GCA_013696315.1 Gammaproteobacteria bacterium
CTGCGCGCCGCCGCGCGTGCCGAGTTCGATGGTAGTCGCGGTCTGTTGGGCCAGCACACCCGCGGTCGTGTCGTTGAACTGGGCGAGGATCGGCGGTTCGAAACTGCGGCTCACGTTGCCGAACAGTTGCGCGCGCTCCGCTACCTGCCACACCAGCCCGAGCTTGGGGCTGACGCCGAAATAGGTCTCTTCGATGCGGTTGTCCGGTGTGGCGGGGTCGCTGAAATCAAAATCAGTCCCGCGCGCCCATATCCAGCCGGTCTTCATCACCGATCAGCCATGTATGTTGCAGATCGGCGCGGTAGCGGTCGAAGTTGTTGCGCGAACCGAACGATTCGAAAAAATCGCTGGCCTGACCCGGATCGTCCTCCAGCTGGGCTTTGGTCAGCGCGCCCGGAATCTCCTGGTCGCTGTGCTCGGCGCTCGCATGCAGCCGGGTTTCGGCCCGCTCGCCGTGGCTGTAACCAAGATTGCCGTAACAGCGCGTGCTGTCGGTCTCGGCGTGCTCGCGAAACCCGTCGCCGTACTATCCCGACAGCGACGCGTAGTAGTCCCAGTGTTCGTCGAGCACCTTACCGCTCGCCAGTTGCGGGCGCAGATACCCGTCGCTGCCGGCCTCCAGGCGACCGCTGAGCGCCGCCGCCGTGTAACTCGTGTGCGTGGCGAAGTTGATCGCGCCGTCCATGGTGGAGGCGCCGTATTGCAGCGCGTTGGCGCCGCGATAAACTTCTATGTAGCGCGCCGTCAAGGACTCGACCAGTTGCGAGTGAAAGTCGCCGTCGGCCTCCGTGATGGGCAGACCGTTGCGCAACAGGCGCACGCCTCTGATCGCGAAATCCTGCGAGATGCCGGAGCCGCGTATGGACAGCCGATTCTCGTCGCTGCCGAAACGGTTCTGTGCGTAAACGCCGGGCGCGAACGATAACACCTGCTCCAGGTTACTGGTGGAGCTCGTTCGCACGCTCGCGGCGTCGATGAGCGTGGTGCCGCCCGGCACTCTGTTCAGCTCAGTGGCGGCTTCGTCCATCGGGCGTGAGGTTAGCGCGGTCGGTCCGCGCTCATCGACTCTGATTTCGGGTAGCGTTATCGCCTGCTCTGCGCGCGGATCGCCGGCGTGCTCCACACGAGGCTGCGCATGCGCTATGGCGACGCTCAAGCACAGAGCCACGGCGGCGATAATGGCAACGTTGCGGCGCTTCCTGTAACGCATAAGCAACTGATTCATATGAAACAATTCGTGCGCGATGGAATCGGTTCTCACGTCTTGTAAACGCCGTTTTCGATGCCGTTGCGCACGTTGACACCCTCGGACTCGCGGCAAACAAACCGGCGCCCGCGGATCGCCATGTCGCGCCGGGGGCAATTATCGCCAAGCCGCGGGCGGGCGACGACATGACAAAATGTCGTATGCCGATGAGTGAGAATCGCGAGACAATATGCGATTGAATCCCGCCACACGGAGGCGTCGTGTTTGCTCAAAGTACGGTCTGCAACGGGCGGCGTATCGAACGCCACCTTGCGCTGGCTTTATGTTCTTCGAAACGTCGCGATCGCGGGTCAGGCGCTCACTGTCGCGTGGGTGCATTACGGTCTGGCGATGTCCTTGCCGCTGGCGGCAATGGCCTCGGTAATCGGCTCGCTGGCGATATTTAACGGGTTCGCGCGCTGGCGCCTGGCGCGCGCGTTTCCCGCCAACGATGTCGAAATCTTTGCGCAGCTCAGTGTGGACGTGGCCGCGCTGACCGCGTTGTTATATTTAAGCGGCGGCGCCAGCAATCCGTTTGTATCGCTGTATCTGCTGCCGCTGGTCATAGTCGCGATCACGCTGCCGCTGATCTATACCGGCGTCATGACCGCGCTGACCATCGCGGCGTATACGTGGCTTATGTTTGAGGCCGTGCCTTTCCCCATGCATCATGGGCGGGTGAGCGATTTCGACCTGCACCTGCTGGGGATGTGGTTCAATTTCGTGTTGAGCGCCGCGCTGGTGGTGGTATTCGTCACGCGCATGGCGGCGGGTTTGCGCGAGCGCGATCGCCAGCTTGCCGCCGCCCGCGAAGAGAGTCTGCGCAGCGAGCGCATCGTCGCGCTGGGCACCTTCGCCGCCGGCGCAGCGCACGAGCTGGGCACGCCGTTGTCGACCATGGCGGTGCTCGCCAAAGAGCTGCAACGCGACTGCGCGCGGCTGCCAAACGTGGCGTCGGATCTCAAGTGTCTGCGCGAACAGGTCGGTATCTGCAAACGGATTCTGACCCGTTTGGTAGCAGCTTCGGGGCATGCGCGCGCGGAGGACGTAAAAGCGATTTCTATCGAGGCTTTCCTGCGTGAGCTACTAGATCAGTGGCGCGTCATGCGCCCTGCGCCGACGATCGCGGCCGGCCCGATGCTGGCGCAGACCATCACCAATCTGCTCAACAACGCGGCGGATGCATCGCCCGACGTAGTGGAAGTGAAAAGCCGCTGGAGCGCAACAGAATGGTCCATCGAGATACGCGATCGCGGCGCCGGCATCCTTCCTGAGGTTGCGCCGCGCGCGGGTCACGCGTTCGTCACTACCAAGGCGCCGGGCGAGGGGCTTGGCGTGGGCCTGGTGCTCGCCAACACTACGATCGAGCGTCTGGGCGGCAGGATCCGGCTGTTCAACCGCGATGGCGGGGGCGCGCTTACGCAGGTCAGCCTGCCGCTCGCCGCGCTGGCCTGTTAGCCGCATGCACGACGATCCCGGACAAGCCGCGCCGGCGTTGCTGCTGGTGGACGATGACCCAACCCTGTGCCGGGTGCTTGCGAAGGCGCTGGAGAATCGTGGATTCGCGGTAATCATCGCGCATGATGTTGACACGGCGGCGTGCGCGGCGCGGGACATCACGCCGGACTACGCGGTGCTTGCTCTCAAGCTGCCGGGGCCGTCCGGTTTGTCGCTGATTGCCGAACTTAAATCACTGAACGCCGGCATGGGAATACTGGTGCTGACCGGCTATGCCAGCATCAGCACATCGGTGGAGGCGATCAAGCTCGGCGCGACCCATTATCTCGCCAAGCCCGCCGACGCCGACGAAATCGTGGCGGCCTTGCATAATCAGGCGGGCAACCCCGGCGTGCCGGTGAGTACGCAGCCGATTTCGTTGCGAAGACTTGAGTGGGAACACATCCAGAGGGTGCTGGCCGAGAATAACGGCAACGTGTCGGCGACCGCCCGCAGCCTGCGCATGCATCTGCGTGCCCTGCAGCGCAAGCTGATGAAAAGACCGGCGCGGGATTGATGGATGCTGGCGTCTTTGCGGTCGGAATCTCACCATTGTCTTTTCACGTTGCGGCTTGATGACATCAATTGCCGAACGCGTACCGCAAACGCTGGATGCGCGCGATAACCAGGTAATCGAGCAGCAGGACGATCAGCAGTGACGCACCCAGCAGCGGAAAGATAACCGCGCAGATCAGTGTGATGGCCGTTACCGTTGCGGGGATACGGAACGCTGGTGGCAGCTCGGGCGCACCGAGTTTTCCGCGTGGCCGCCGCTGCCACCACATTACCAACCCGGTTACCGCGATCAGAACCGTCAACAGGCAGACCAGCACACAGATAAGCTGGTTGATGAGGCCGAATTGCCGGCCCACGTGCGTCATCACGCCGAATTCCACCGCCTTGCCGAGTGCGCTGTATTTATCGAACGACAGGTCCTGCATGACCTGTCCATCACGCGGATGTACATAAAGCGTGCGCTGTTCCTGGGCGCGGTCAGGCACCCAGCTGAGCCGCCACAGCTGAGTCTGGTCTAGCGGAAAATCGATCTTCAGACCGGGCTTCATAAGATCCTGCTGACGCGCGACCTGCATGACCCGAGGCAATTTAATGCCATTGCCCGCAGTGCCGCTAGCGTACGGCACTGTTGCATGGCGGACAGCCCACGGAATAGTCGTGTCATCGTGATGCGCGTGGCCGCCTGCAGGCTCCGCGCCCAATGCGGCCAGCGAAGGCGGGGCGGAGAAATTAGGCGAGGGTGTGGTCATGTGCGAAACCGTGCCGAGTTTGGCGAGCTGCTCGCCCCAGAATCCCGCCCACGGGAGACCGCTCAGGATCAGAAAGCCGACGAAGATCGCATTCCAGAAAGCGGGTACGGCATGCAGATCGCGCCATAGTGGACGTCCCTTCAAACTGAGCCGTGGCACCAGCGTGCCGAGCAATCCTGCTTGACGGGGCCACCAGAGATAAACACCGGTGATCAGCAGCACGAACGCCCAGCAGGCCGCGACTTCCACCAGCGTATCGCCAACGCGGCCCAGCATGAGCTGGCCGTAAATCGTGGAGACGATTGTCATCAGACAGAAATCGCTTTGCAGACTGCCGAGCACGCGCGCGTCGCAGGGGGTGGTGAAAACCGCCCGTTCCTCCCCCGACGGGATACGCAGCGCCCATTCCGTCGATCCTCCGGACGGTTCGGGCAGGACCACGCTGGTCACACGTGCCGCAGGAAACGCCGACTCGACCGATGTCTGCTGTGCCGCCATTCTGGTTCGGCGCGTTGAGGCTGCGCCACTTCGGCCCGCGTCCGCTGATCGAGGATGGCAGCCAGGAATCCGATTCGACGAGTCTGGTGAATATGAAAGCGGGCTATCGATTCACGGATCGAATTGCGGTCGAGCTCGACGTTTTGAACCTGCTGGATTCGCAAGACGACGACATCACCTATTTCTACGCCTCGCGCCTGGCCGTCGAACCAGCCGCGGGTATCGAAGACGAACGCTTCCATCCCGTGGAACCGATCACCGCGCGGCTGTACGCGACCTGGCTTTTCTGATCCGTCACGCAAGCGATCAGTTGACGCCGCTGACCCTGTTACTGATACGTCTCCCCGTCGTGTTC
>JACCYU010000040.1 GCA_013696315.1 Gammaproteobacteria bacterium
GTGCGCTGGCGAGCCCGCGCAGACGCGCATCGACTACGTCGCTACCTAAGGAAGCGCTGTTCATGGCCAGATAAACGCCGCTGGAGAATACCGGATCGACAAACGCGAACGCGTCGCCCACCAGCAGCCAGCCGTCGCCGTGCAGGCGCGTGGCGCGATAGGAGTAATTGCCGGTGGCGCGTGCTTCGCCGTTAACCAGTTCCGCAGCTCGCATGCGCGCCTTGACGCCAGGGCAGAGATCGATGGTCCGCCACAGGAAATCCGCCGGCTCGGTCGCGCCGCGCGTCTTCAGATACGCCGGCGCACACACAGCCCCCACGCTCATCATGCCGTCTTTAAGCGGGATCATCCAGAACCAGCCGTGCGCAAACCAGAAGATGCTGATGTTGCCGGCGTCGCGGCCCGTCAGGCGCTCGACATTGCTGAAATGCCCGAAGATCGCCGCGCTGCCGTGCTTGGGGTTCTTCTTCTTGAAGCCTAAACGGCTGGCCAGAAACGTGTCACGGCCGGTGGCGTCGACGACCTGCCGCGCGCTAAATTCCTGTGGATTGCCTGCTTCATCCAGCGCGCGCACCAGCGCGCCGTCGCCGAAGTCAACGCTGGTCACGCGCACGCCTTCGCGCACGTCAACGCCCTTGGCCGCGCTGTTTTGCAGCAACAGATGATCGAATTCCGAGCGACGCACCTCGTATGCGTGCGGGTGTTGTTTATCCAGCGCCTCGCTGAAGTAAAAGGTCTGATCACGATCGGTGTATTGCTCAGAGACGAAATGCGCGCCGTATTTGGGCATGCCGATTTTTTCCACCTCCTCAAGCACGCCCAGCCGTTTAAGAATCGGCAGATTCATGGGCAGCAGCGATTCGCCGATGTGAAAGCGCGGGTGATGCGCCTTTTCCAGCAAGGTCACGCGCCAGCCTTTTTCGGCCAGCAGCGCCGCCACGGTGGAGCCGGCGGGCCCGCCGCCGATGACCAGCGTATCGCACTCATTCCTCGCCGTATCGCGCGCGCTCGATACGGCAGCCTGCGTGACAGGATTCATGTCCGGCCCTCCTCCTCGTTTTGGTCCGTGATTTTCGCACAATCGGACGCCAAGTCGAGTGATGCCTGCAACTCGGCCCGAACGATCGTGTGCGGACCCACGGGCGCGCGGTTGACTTGACTTCGGCCAGCGCAGTATAAGGACGGTCAAGCGCCAGTGACCGGGAAACACTAGATAAAGCTATTGGATAGCGCCACAAGCACGCAGGCATTGGCCTGCTCGCACGATTTTGCAATATCGCCTCGATCCGATCCATGCGCCAGACCCTCAGCAACGGTAGCGCGCGCACCAAGACCGGCGATCTGCCGCTGCTCGGATGTCTCGATGCCGACGCGCCGCTGGCTTGGTGGCGCGGGGCCCTCGTCAGCCGTCAGTCGTTCGTCGCGGATGTAAAACGGGTTGTGCGTGCGATGCAGGCACCGCGCTTTGCGGTCAATTTATGCGAGGATCGCTATCTGTTTCTCGTTGCATTCGCGGCGGCGCTCAGCGGCGGCAGGACCAACCTGTTGCCGCCCAGCCGCGCGCGCCAGGCTTTGCAGGACATCACGGCCGCCTACCCGGATTGTCAGATCTTGCGCGATGCCGATATCGAGGCCGCGCTCGGCACGGAAGCCCGGCTGATCGAGAATTCCGACATGCCCATGATCGCGCACGATCACGTGGCGGCGATTGCCTTTACCTCCGGCAGTACCGGCAAGGCGCGTGCACATGAAAAGTCCTGGGGCGAGCTGGTGGCCGGCGCGCGCTTCGCGGACCAGCGATTCGGATTTCAAAGCAAGGGCGTGGCGGTGGTGGCGACCGTGCCCGCGCAGCACATGTATGGTCTGGAAACGTCCGTGATGGTGCCGCTGACCTGCGCCGTGGGCGTGGTGGCCTCAAAGCCGTTCTACGCCGAAGACATCCGCGCGGCGCTGATCTCAGTGCCGGCGCCGCGCGTGTTAATCACCACGCCGGTTCACCTGCGCGTGTGCGTACAAAGCGGACTGGTATGGCCGGCGCTGGAATTCATCGTCTCCGCTACCGCGCCCTTGAGCGAGCCGCTGGCGCGGGAGGCCGAGCGCGTAGTGCGCGCGCCGGTGATGGAGATTTACGGCTGCACCGAGGCCGGTTCCGTCGCCAGCCGGCGGCGGCTGGACGGCGATATATGGCGTACTTATGACGGGGCGACGGTGAGCGCGCACGGTGACGTTTTCTGTGTACACGCGCCGTATCTGCCGGAACCAGTGATGCTGAACGATGTGCTGATCCTGCATGACGACACGCGGTTTGAGCTGGCCGGCCGTCACGCGGATCTGGTGCGCGTCGCGGGCAAGCGCGCGTCGCTGGCCGACTTGAACCTCAAACTCAACGACATCGAAGGCGTGCAGGACGCGGTTTTTGTTGCGCCGGAATGCGACGGTGACCGTGGCGCGCGGCTGATCGCGCTGGTGGTGGCGCCGGAAATCCCGGCACGCGCGATTCTTGCGAGTCTGCGCGCGCGCATCGATCCGGCATTCATGCCGCGACCGATTTACAAGGTCGAGCGACTGCCCCGCGATGCGCTGGGCAAACTGCCGCGCGCCGAGTTGCTGGCGCTTGTCCAGCAAGTCCGAAGCCGCGGTCGATAACGCGTGACCGCGATAGCGCCATGTTTCGAGACACACAGCGTCATCGATGCCGATCACCCCAGCCTGCCCGGCCATTTCCCCGGCGCACCCATCGTGCCGGGTGTGGTGATTCTCGATGAAGTCGCCGCGGCGTTGACGAAATGGCGCGCGGGCGCGCGTATCGTCGGCATGCCCGTGGTGAAATTCACGGCTCGCTTGCGACCGCAACAGCCTTACACGATCAGTCTTGTAACTCGCGGTGACGATGTGTGTCGCGTCGATTTCTTGTGCCGCGCCGAGGGTCGCACGGTGGCCAAAGGTCGGCTTGAAATTGCCTGACGCCCGCTCGACATGACGCCTGCCGCGCCCGCGCCGCCCTTCGATCCGCCCGCGCTGGACCCGCGCCTGACCGCGTTGCTCGCTCAGTATCCGTCGGAGCTGTTCAGTGAGCGTCTGCATCACAGCATTGAGTTGATGGAGCGCTACAGCATCGACTGGTCGATCGCACTGCTGCGTCGCCTGGGCGTCATGGAGCGCCTCGCGGACTGGCAGGGCGCGGCCGCTTTATGCCGTTCAATGACGTTCGCGCCGCGCTTTGAAACGGCGCTGGCCTGGCTGCTGGAGCGGCTGCTGGAGACGGGCGGCATTACGTCGCGGGAGCGCGATGGCGTGCGGCAGTATCGGCTTGAGAACGCGCTTTGGGAACCGGCGCTCGCCGAGTTGCGCGCCGCCGGAATCGCCATCGATCCCGCCAATGTAGCGACTCTGAACCTGCTGGATCATGCGGCGTCGAACTATCCCGCCGTCGCGCACAGCGACACGACCGGCGAGCAGGCGCTGTTCGGCTTGGATGGCATTCCGTTGTGGCTTGAGTATTTTCACGACGATAACACCACTTATGCCATCAATAACTGGCTTGGCGCGCTGGCCGCCGCGGATTGTGTATCGACCCTTTCCGCAATCCGGATTCTGGAATTCGGCGCCGGCGCTGGCAGCGCCAGCCACACGTTGCTGCGGACTTTAAGTGAGCGCGGCCTTGCGTCGCGTATCGAGCGCTATGTGATTACCGAACCGAACGCATTTTTCCGGCGCCGTAGCCAGCGCAGTCTGAGCAGGCAATACTCGGACCTGCCGCTGGAATTTCGCGCGCTGGACATCGACAAGCCCTGGGACGAGCAAGGCGTTGCATCCGGCGGTTTTCACCTGATTTACGGCATTAACGTGCTGCACGTCGCCAACGACCTGGTCTTCAGTCTGCGCCAGGCGCGCACGTCGCTGACGGCAGACGGCTGGCTCGTCGCCGGCGAATGTCTGCGGCTATTTGCGCGTCAGCCGATTTACGCCGAGCTGATGTTTCAGTTGCTGGAAGGCTTTAGCGATGTGAAAACCGATCCTCAGTTCCGTCCCAATGGCGGCTTTCTCACACCATCGCAATGGCGATCGGCATTCAAGCGCGCCGGCTTTGGCAATGTGGAGGTCAGACCGGATGTGGAGCGTATCCGCGAGATTTATCCGCACTTTTTTACCGGCGCCGTGTGTGGCGGCGTCTGAGTCCATTATGCGCCTACCGATTGTCGCCATGCCGGAATGCGCTGAACGCTAGGCGACTTCCGGGCCGTGAGGCCGGCGCGCTAATGTCGTATTATTGGGCGACCACCGAGGAATGTGTGCCGCCGGCTACGATTCTTTGACGCATTTGCGGCGCACGGGCTTCGGGCACGTGCGGCGTTAGAACTCGGTATGTTCAGCGCGCACACCGCGGTTAACGCATAAACCCCGTGGGTGACATTCAAACAGTTGAGGAGGAGCCGTAAATGGAGGTAAGACTCTCGCCCGCCGAGCTGGAGGTGGCCGGCCTGATTATCGAGACGCTGAATCTGGAAGACGTGACCGCGGCCGAGATCGAACCGGACGAGCCGCTGTTCGGTGAGGGGCTGGGACTGGACTCGATTGACGCGCTGGAGTTATCGCTGATGGTGTCCAGGCGTTTCGGCATTCAGATGCGCTCCGACGATCCCGACAACACAAGCACCTTCGCCTCCTTGCGTTCGCTGACCCGTCATATCGAAGCCCATCGTAGCCAATAGCAGCCGGCAGCGGTCTATCCGGCATGCAATGCCGACCACCTCCTCAAGCACATGATGCAGCAAAACCTGCACGCATGCCGCTGGCTGGATCTGCCGGAGCGCGGCTCGCCTGCCATGCTGCGGGTCATCCTCTGGGTCGCGACGCATCTGGGGCGCTGGGCAGCGCGAGGGCTGCTATATCCGATTGCGGTGTATTTTCTGCTGACGGCGCGTGAGGCCAGACGCGCCTCCTACGATTATTTGCGCCGCGTGCGCGGGCGACCGGTCCGCTGGTGGCACGCGTTCCGTCACATCCACTGTTTCGCGTGCACCATTCTGGATCGCGTATATCTGCTGCAAGGCAACTTCGCGCGATTCGACGTGCGCGTGCATCAGAAAGCAATCTTTCACCGGCAGGTGGACAGCGGCAAGGGCGCCATCCTACTCGGCTCGCACCTGGGCAGTTTCGAGATGCTGCGCACCCTGGGCGTGTCCCAGCAGCATATCCCCCTGAAAGTACTGATGGATACCGAACATAACGGCAGCATCACGCGCTTTCTGCATGCGCTGAATCCCGAGATCGCGGCAACCGCGATCGGCGCGTACCGGCCGGACACCCTGCTCAAGGTCAAGGAGAGCGTGGACGCCGGCTTCATGATCGGCGCGCTGGGTGACCGTCCCACCGGCGGCGGCAGAACTCTGCGCTGCGATTTCTTGAACGCGACAGCGGCGTTTCCGATCGGCGCTATCGAGCTCGCGGCCATTATGCAATGTCCGGTCATTCTGTTTTTCGGACTTTATCGTGGCGGCAACCGCTACGACGTGCACTTTGAACTGCTCACGGATAGAGTCGCGCCGGATCGCACGACGCGTGCGCAGGATATCGAGCACTGGACACGAGCGTACGTTAAGCGGCTGGAACATTACGCGCGCGCAGCACCTTATAACTGGTTTAATTTTTATCCTTTCTGGGATGACTGATCTTAGGATGACCCGTGCCGGGATAAAAGAGGACAAAGCGCGGCCGTCGATTGGCAAGGAAGAGATCCGCGCTGTGATCCCGCATGCCGGCAGCATGTGCCTGCTGGATGCGGTGCTCGCGTGGGATGACGCATCGATTCATTGCATCAGCGACACGCATCGCGCCGCGGACAATCCGCTGCGGCGCGACGGGCGTCTGTCGGCGCTGCACGCGTTTGAATATGGCGCACAGGCCGTGGCCGTGCACGGCGGCCTGCGCGCGCGCGCTGCAGGGCTGTCGCCACCATTCGGTTATCTGGCGGGCCTGCGCGCCGCGCGTCTGCACGTCGATTATCTAAATCAGATCGCGGAACCGCTGGCCGTATGGGCCGCGCGCGTGTTCGGCGATACCGGCAACACGATCTACGTCGCGCGCGTCACCGCAGGCGAGGCCGTGCTGGCCGAGGCGCGTATCACCATTATGCTGCGCACGGGTCGAATATCACGGCATGGCCAGCGACAGTGAATCGACCCCTGCGAACCATTTTGGGCACGCACTCGCGCGAGTGGTTCAGGGCCGCGACTGGCGTAATACTGTCGCTCAGTCTGCTCGCGCCGATTGTGCTCGCGGGCGCGGCGGACGGCGAAAAGTTCTCGCTCGAAACCCTGATGCGCGCGCTGGCTGACGTGCGCGGCATAAACGCCGCGTTTCGCGAGAGTCGGGAGGTGGAAATCCTCAATGAGCCCGTGATTTTAACCGGCATCCTGCGCTATCGCGCGCCGGATTACGTCAAAAAGCAGGTGCTGCTGCCGCGCCGCGAGAGCATCGAGATTAACGCCGAAGAGCTTTATATCGATACGCCCGAAACCGGCCAGCGGCGGCTGAGGCTGGACGACTACCCGGCCATTGCGGTCTTCGTCGAATCGTTCCGCGCCACCCTGGCGGGCGACCTCGACGGCCTCAGACGCTATTACCGCACCACGCTTGAGGGAACATTCGATAACTGGGGGCTGCGGTTGAGGCCTATCGATGAGGCCATGGCGGAGCAGGTGAAAGCCGTCGCGATCAGCGGCCGACAGGCGCGCGTGCTCAACATAACCACCATCGAGACCGGCGGCGCGCGCAGCGTGATGACGATTACGCCCAGCAATCGCTAACGCGCTATCCATTAACCTCGGTAAACGTTTTTAGTGGCAAAAGCCGAAGCTGTGTACTAAATTACGGCGGGTCGGCGATCCATCGTCGGCAAGGCGAACCAATTAATATCTCGGGGAGAAGCATTATGAAAAAAGCACTGGGTTTAGTCGTGGTAGGCATCCTGTGCACGGGTGCGGCGGTCGCGGAAGACAGCACCGGTTGCGGCGCCGGGACTCTACTTTTTGACGGTCAGTCCGGCCTCGCGCCGCAGGTGCTGGCGGTCACCACGAATGGTACCGTTGGCAACCAGACTTTCGGCATCAGCTCTGGTACTTTGGGCTGCGATACCGAAGGCATGATCGTCGCCAGCGCCAGGCTCAACAGGTTCACGAGCCGGAATTTCGAAACGCTGGCGCAGAACATGGCGGTGGGCGAAGGCGAAACCTTGACGACATTGGCGAACATGATCGGCATCGCCGATAAAGACAAGCCTGCATTTTTTGCCGCGACGAAGACTCACTTCGACACGATTTTCGCATCGCACGCCCTCACGGCTCGCGACATGTTGGTGGGATTGGAAGCCGTCATGGCCGACGACGCCGTGTTGGCGCATTACGTGTCCTAAGCAAAACTTGGCGCACCCGGCGCCTAATGGGTGCCGGGTGTATTTCATGCGCATCCGCCATACGAAGACTCCATACACTGCTGTTGTGTTGCGCCGGACTGTGCAGCCTGGCGCCTCGCGTAGCGTTTGCCGACGATTATCTGGCGGAGTTGCGGAGCCGCGCCGATGCGTTTGACCTAGCGCGACACCGCCAGTGGCGCCTGCTGTTGCACTACGAGCCCGGCCTGTTCGCGGGTGTCACCAGCACTGCGGACAGCAATAATTTTTTCCTCGCTCTCAACGGCAAGACCAGGCCTCGCGCGGAGCTGAAAGCTACTTTGCGCGCTTTTTTTCGGCCGTCGACGCGCGCCGGCCTTCAGCATCCCCAATGCCGATTCATCGCCCGCTACCACTGGTTGAAAGAGCGCCTGGACTTTGACTCGTCACGGCTGCCGGAGCGGGCGTGTCCCGCCTTCGATAAATGGTATGCGGAAATAAATCTGGCGGATCACGCTGATCTTTCCAGCGGCCTCTCTCAACAATCCGGCCTCAATGTACGGGCACACCCTGTTGCGCATAGACCCGCCGGCCCACCGAGGCGCCACCACGCTTGCGTCCTACGCGTTGAATTTCGCCGCCCAAACCAACGAATCCAATGGGCTGATGTTTGCCGTTAAAGGTCTCACCGGCTTTTACAAGGGGCCGCTTCGCCATCTTGCCCTACTACGACAAGGTGCAGAGCTATGGCGACATCGAGAATCGTGATATCTGGGAATATGACCTGAATTTCACCCACGCTCAAACGCGCATGATCATGATGCATGCATGGGAGCTTGACGAGGTCGATTTTGACTACTATTTCTTCGACGAGAACTGCTCTTATCAGCTTCTCTCCCTGCTGGAAGCGGCGCGCCCCAGCCTGCATCTGACCGACCGGTTCTTCTATCACGCGATCCCGAGCGACACGGTGCGCGTCACAGTGGTGAGCCCAGGCATTCTCGGCGATATCAACTTCCGTCCCTCGTTGCGGACCCGCATCAACTGGCGCGCCGATGGGATGAGCGATGACGAGCTGGCGTTGGCACTCGCGATCACCCAGGCAGGGTTTAAGAAGCGTGCCGCAGAGCTCGCAACATACGATCCGCAAGCCCAGGCGCGGATACTCGATACCGCGTACGATCTCCGGCAGTACCGCTACAATCGCGCCGGCGGCGACCGTGCGGCGCATGCGCTTGTGTCGCTGGATTTGCTGCGCCTGCGAAGCCAGCTAGCGGCAGGGGAGACGGTACCGTCGCATCACGCTACCGGGGCAGCACCGCACGAAAGTCACGCCAGCGCGCGCGCCGATTTCGGCATTGGCAGTCTCGATGACACGGCGTTTGCCGAGTTGCGCATCCGCCCCGCCTATCACGATCTGCTGGACCCGCCGACCGGCTTTACCGAAGGCGCTGAGATCAACATGTTCGCGCTCGCGCTGCGAGGTTATGAAAGCGGTTCCGTACAGCTCGAGAGCCTCGAATTCGTCGATATCTTGTCGCTCTCGCCGCGCAGCCGACTCTTCAAGCCATTGTCATGGGGCGTCAATGTCGCCCTGCGACGCGAATGGATTTCGCCTGTTGAGCGCCCGCTGACGTTCGCGCTAAGCGGCGCTGGCGGCTTGAGCTACGCGCTGGGCGATACCGCGCTGACCTACGCGCTTGCGCAAGCCGACGTCCTCGTCACGGATGAACTGTCGGGCAAGATTACGGTGGGCGCGGGTCCCGCCGCCGGAATTGTGTGGCGGGTTACGGACAACTGGAACGCCCAACTGGGCGCTAAGGCATTGTATTTCCCCGGCGATCTCGACCATACGCTGGTTGAGTATTCGCTGGAACAGGATCTCGCCTTGAACCATGACTGGGGGCTGCGCCTGAGTATCCGACAACAGGGCATTTCCGGGGCGGCGGTTACCGAGGCGCAATTGTCATTGAGCCGGTACTTCTGAAATGCGCGGTGTCTTGATCGCGCTTATTTGCGCGTGGATGCTTAGTGCCTGCACCGGACTTATCTTTCATCCGCAACGCGAACTCCAGACGACGCCCGCGGCATTGGGACTCGAATATCGCGATGTCCGCATCACCTCGGCAGGCGGTGTGCGCTTGCACGCCTGGTACCTGCCGGCGCAAGGTAAGATCCATGGCAGCATTCTGTTCCTGCACGGCAACGCGGAAAACATCAGCACGCACATCGCTAACGTGCGGTGGCTGCCGGCAGCCGGTTTCAACGTGCTGACCCTGGACTATCGGGGTTATGGACGCTCCGAGGGCATCCCGACCATGGAGGGCGTGCACCTGGATGCCGATGCCGCCTTGAAGCGGCTGCTTGACCTCGCGAATTCCGGTGAGGCGCCCATCGTCGTTTTCGGCCAGAGTCTCGGCGGCGCCGTCGCCATATCGATGTTGAGACGAAGTGCGTACGCATGCGCGGTGGAGGCGCTGATCGTTGAAGGCGCGCCGAGTGGATACTGCGCCATTGCGCGCGAGAAGCTGGCCGCCGCCTGGCTGACATGGCCGCTGCAAGTGCCGTTATCCTGGACCATCAACGACGATTTTCGTCCGGTCGACGACATCGCTCGACTGAACAATATGCGCAAACTTATCATCGGCGGTACCGGCGACAAGATCGTGCCCATTGACCACGCACTAGCGTTGTTCGCAGCCGCCGCAAGGCCAAAGATCTTATGGGAAGTACAGGACTTGCCGCACACCGCGACATTCATGCTGCCGAAGTACCGGAAGGCGCTTGTCGCGTGGCTCGCCGAATCAACCACCGAGCACTCGCGCCATCTTGAACGTGTCGATAAGCGATGGTATGAGGACGCCGCCGCGTGTGCGCATTAACTATAGCCCTTGTCCATACGCGTGTTGGCACGTTGTCCGCGGCCAGACTCGCCAGGGGCGAGCTGCTTGCTCCCAGCCGCAGCTGACACCGATGGTCTTCGCGGGTGCGCCTTAAGCATCGGCTCGCCGCCCTGGCGGTATGGCTGGCGGCGATGCTCGTCTTTGCGTGGCTGGTGGCGACGCAGGTAACGGTCTCCACCGATCTCGATGCCTTCATGCCTGCCGGTGGCGATGCCGCGGAGCTGCTGTCCGAGCTTCGCGAGGGCCCCGCGCAACGCCTGATACTGATGGGCATCACCGGTAGCACCGAGCAGGCGCGGGCGGCGATCAGTGCCGAGTTGGCCGCGCGTCTTTCGAAAACCGGCCTGTTCACCCGCGTGGCGAACGGCGAGAATCTCTTGGACGTAGATGGGCAGCGCCTGCTGTTCGCGCATCGTTATCTGCTGAGTCCCCGCATCGGCGCGGGTGCCGCGGACGCATACAGCCCCGCATCGCTGCGAGAGGCGCTAAAGGCACGGCTGCAGGAACTGCGTTCGCCGGTGCCGGTGACCGACTCTAGCAGTCTGACGGCCGACCCCACGCGCGAATTCTACGCGGTGCTGCAAGGTTTAAGCGGTGGCGAGCAACCCGATACGCGGCGCGGCGTCTGGTTCTCGCGCGATGGCGCACGCGCGCTGCTGCTCGTCGAAACGAAGGCCGCCGGGCTGGACATGGACGCGCAGGGCAAGTCGGTAATGGCAATCGAGAACGCGTTTGCTAAAGTTGCAGGGGAATACCAGGGCGCGCGTCTGGCACTGAGCGGCGCGCCAGTGTTAGCGACCGCCTCGCAGGACACCATACGGTCTACCGTGACGCGGCTTTCTACCGCGGCTAGCGCCGCCACCGCCCTGATATTGCTGCTCGCCTACCGTTCGGGCCTGGTGCTGCTGCTGGCTTTCGCGCCGCTGGCGAGCGCGATACTGGTGGCGGTGGTGACCGCGGGTCTGCTGTTCGGCGTGGTCTTCGGCATTACGCTCGCGTTCGGCATGACCCTGCTGGGCGTGGCGATGGACTATCCCGTGCACGTGTTCAGTCATCGCCGTCGCGACGAGGCGGTGGATGGTACTCTGCGACGGGTGTGGCCGATTCTTCGTCTCGGCGTGGTCAGCACCGCACTGGGCTACACCGCGATGGTTACCGCCGATCTGCCCGGCCTCAGGCAATTGGGCGTGTTCGCGATTGCCGGCCTGTTGACTGCCGCGGCGGTAACGCGCTGGGTGTTGCCAGCGCTGTTGCCCGCCGGCTGGACGCCGACGCACGCTGGCGCGGGCGCCTGGATGGACCGCATACTCAAGCCGCGGCCGTGGCTCGCGCTGTCTCTGTCGATGACCTGCGTTGCCGTGTTGATCGTTACCGTGCGCTCCGGCCCGGTCCTGTGGGAAGACGAGCTGGCGAGCTTAAGCCCGATTTCCGCCGCGGCGCTGGCCGTGGATAAAGAACTGCGAAGCGGTCTGGGCGCGCCGGAGCCCGGTCATCTCGCGATCATAACGGCGCCGGATGCGCAGACTGCGCTGGTGCGCAGCGAGCGACTGGCGGTGCGGCTCAGGCGCATGGCCGCTCGCGGCTGGCTCCAAGGGTTCGACATGGCGACGCGTTACCTGCCGAGTGCGCGCACGCAGCGCGCACGGCAGGCGGCGTTGCCGCCGCCGGATAAATTGCGCGCCGACCTCGAGCGTTCGCAGGCCGGCCTGCCGTTCAAGCCCGGCGCGTTCGAATCGTTCTTGCGTGATGTGGAGCGCGCACGCACGGCCGCGCCGCTGGGATTGAAAGACATCGCGGGTACCGCGCTGGGGGCGCGGGTAGAATCGCTCTTATTCGCGCGCGGTAACGAATGGGTGGCGCTGGCGCCGCTCTCGCGCGTCAATAACGGGAAAGCCGTGGCGGCGCGGTTCGCCGAGCGCCCGGCCTGGGTGAAATACGTCGATTTGAATGCGGCCACAGGCAATCTCATGGCGCATTTTCGCGATACCGGCCTCAACCGCTTTGCGTGGGGCGCGGTGTTGATCGTCGCGCTGCTGGCCGCGGGCTTGAGAGACTCGCGCATGGTACTCGCCTCCGTCGCGCCGGTGGCGCTCGCCGTGGTCGTGACGGTGTGCGCACTGCTCGCCCTGGAGCGTGACGGTCTGACTCTGTTTCACATCGTGTCGCTGCTGCTGGTGGTGGGCATCTGCATCGATTACAGCCTGTTTTTCAGTCATGCCGGCGTCGAGGCGCGGCGCCACACCCTGCACGCCGTGCTGGTGTGCGGCGCGTCCACCCTGGTCGTGTTCGCCATGCTCGCCATGTCCTCTATCCCCGTGCTGCGCGCGATAGGACTGACCGTGGCAATCGGCGTGTCGGCCAGTTTTCTGCTGGCCCTGGTGCTGGCGCCGCAACTGACGCGGCCGAGAACATGAGCGGTTTGGATTCATCATCGCCAGACGGGGCAACGCCAGCCGGACTATCGCGGCATGGCTTGCTCGCGGCGCCCGTGCCGTTATGGCTTTGGATGCTGCTGGGCGCGCACGCCGTCGCGCTGGTGCTGGTTTTGCTGTGGCCATCGCTGTGGCCCGTGGCGCTAGCACTGGCAGCGTGCAGTCACGTGAGACTGTTCGTGGCCAGTCTGTTGCCGCGCGGACGCTGGCTAGGCGCCAACCTGCGCCGTTTGCCCGTCAGTGCGGGCCGCGCGGTCGCGCTCACCTTTGATGACGGGCCGGACCCGCATGTCACCCCGGAGGTCTTGCGTATTCTGGCGGCACACAGCGCGCGGGCGACGTTTTTCTGCATTGGCGAACGGGCGCGCGCTTATCCCGAGATCGTGCGCGCGATCATCGAGGCGGGCCACTGCGTGGAGAATCACAGCGATCGTCATCTCCCCTGGTTCGCGTTTATGACGCCGCGCGCGATGCGGCGCGAGATTGCGGACGCACAGGCGCGCCTGACCCAGTTGACAGGTCGCGCGCCGGCATACTTTCGCGCGCCGGCCGGCATGCGCAATCCATGGACCGGTCTGGTGCTCGCGAGCTTAAGGCTGCGGCTGGTGAGCTGGACGCGACGCGGGTTCGATACAGTAACGCGCGATCCGGAGCGGGTACTCGAGCGGTTGCTGCGCAATCTCACGGCCGGCGACATTCTGCTGTTACACGACGGCGCCTCCGCGCGCGACCGTGACGGCCAGCCGGTGGTGCTGAAGGTATTGACGCCATTGCTGCAACGGCTGGAGCGGGAAGGTCTATATGTAGTGCCCCTCCCGCCGCCTACCGCATCCACTTTACGCGCACCATGAATCCTGCGGTCAATGTTCGCCAGCGGGTGCGGCGTCATCCGGTGGCGAAGATGTATTACCGGTTGCGCACGCGGCGCGATACGCCGCGGCAGCGCGCGCTGGCGGTGTTTATGGGTGTGGTGGTCGGCTGCACGCCGCTGTACGGGCTGCATATCTTCATCTGTCTGGCGCTGGCGCGGCTCACCGGTGTCAACGGCATCACGACGTATCTGGCGGCATTCGTCAATAATCCGCTGACCGCCCCCCTGATTTTCTATGTGTCGCTGGGCACGGGGCATTGGCTGTTCATGGGTGAGTGGCCGCACCTCAGCTGGGATGCGGCGCGCGCGGCCGGCGCGTGGCATTTCGGCCGGCATGTGCTGGTGGGCACCCTGATTGTAGGGCTGGCGCTGGGGGTGGTCTGTGCCGCGCTGGTGTACTGGGTCAGCAAGCCGCCGGCGGCAGAGACACCGGCGGGGCGGCTGGTCGAGTCCACCGCGCGCCGGTATCTGGATACGGGCATATTCAACTGGGAGTTCGTACGCGGCAAGTTGACTTACGATCCGCTTTATCTCGGCCTGTTGCAGGAGAATATTCTGCCGGCGCAGGGACGGCTGCTGGATCTCGGCTGCGGGCGCGGTCAGTTACTGGCGCTGCTGGGATCCGCCACCGAAATGCACGCGCTAGGCGTATGGCAGCCGGGGTGGCCGCCGCCGCCCGCTGGTCTGACTCTGGCGGGTGTCGATAGGCGCGCCCGACACGTCGGCGTCGCGCGCGAGGTATTAGCCAGCCGCGCCGAACTGCGCACGGAAGACCTGACGACTTATGAGCCGCCGCCCTGCTCGATCGTCACGTTGCTGGATGTGCTGTTCTATATGTCGCCAAACGCGCAGCATCAGCTGATCGCGCGGGTGCACGACGCACTGGCGCCGGGCGGACTGCTGCTGATCCGCGAACCCGACGCGGCCGCGGGCGCGCGCTTCACCGTGACGCGGCTCGCCGAGGCGTTATATGGCCTGTGTCGCGGCCGCTTCAAACAGCGTTATCATTATCGCTCCGCCGCCGAATGGACCCGGTTGCTTGAAGACGCAGGATTCGGCGCCAAGTTGCGTCCCATGTCGGCCCGCACGCCTTTCGCCAACGTATTGATCGAGGCGCGCAAACGGCAACCACTGTAACGTAACGTCATGTCGATACCGCCGTTAGCGATCTCCGCCTACACGCTGGTCAACGCACTCGGGCGCGGCGTCGATGCCACGGCCGCGCGCTTGCTCGACGGCGTTAGCGGCTTGCGGCCGTGCGATTTCGAACTCGCGGAATTGCCGACCTGGATCGGCAGGGTCGAGGGTCTGGAGGACGAGCCGGTGGACGGGACTCTCCGCGCCTTCGATTGCCGCAACAATCGTCTGGCGCGCGCTGCGTTCGCGCAGGACGGCTTCGCTACCGCGGTCGCGACTGTCCGCGATAGAGTCGGCGCCGGTCGCATCGGCGTGTTCGTCGGCACCAGCACCGCGGGCATTCTCGAAACCGAACACGCGTATCGTGGCTTTGTGGCGACCGGCGTCCTGAAGCCATTCAGCTATCGCCATACGCAGGATATCTTTTCGGTGGCCGACTTCACCCGCGCCTGGTTCGCACTCGAAGGGCCGGCGGTGGGCATTTCCACCGCGTGCTCCTCCAGCGCCAAGGTGTTCGCGAGCGCGTATCGCTACATGCGCGCGGGGCTGTGCGATGCGGCGGTGGTCGGCGGGGTGGACAGTTTATGCCTGACGACCTTGTACGGCTTTCACTCGCTGGAGCTGACTTCCCCGCAACCGTGCCGACCCTGGGACGCGGCGCGCGACGGGCTCAGCATCGGCGAGGCCGCCGGTTTCGCGCTGCTGCAGTGGCCGGCCAATGACCCTGACAATGTCGCGCTGCGCGGCTACGGCGAAAGCTCGGACGCATACCACATGTCGTCCGCGCACCCGAAGGGCGACGGCGCGGTGTTGTCCATGCGCGGTGCGCTCGAAGCCGCCGGCGTGCTGCCAGAACACGTTGACTACGTGAACCTGCACGGCACCGCCACGGTGTCCAATGACGCCGCCGAGGACAAGGCGATGCTGCGGGTATTCGGCGAGCGGACGCCGTGCAGTTCCACCAAGGGCTGGATCGGGCACACCCTGGGCGCGGCGGGCATTAGCGAGGCGCTGATCGCCTGCCTGTGCATCGAGCGCGGCTTTCTGCCGGGCAGCCTCAATACGCAGCAATGCGACCCGTCGCTGAAGGCGAATATCGTGCGCGAAACACGACCCCGCTCAATCGATGTCGCGATGAGCAATTCGTTTGGTTTTGGCGGCTCGAACTGCTGCCTGCTGCTGGGGCGTTTGCCCTGACCGTCATGAACCCGTGAACCTAAAAGCTTCTGAACCGATGTCGCCACCCGCCGCCGGGCTCGTGACGGTATACGCGCGGGGATTAAGCGTGATCGCGCCTGGACTGGATGGCTGGGAGCAGAGTCAGTCCATCCTGCACGGCGAGCGGTTATACGTTAACCAGCCCCTGGCGGCGTTCGCGCCCGAACTTCTGCCTCGCAACGAACGGCGGCGCGCGACCGGCGCGATCAAGCTGGCGTTGCGGGCCGCCGAGCAGCTCGCGCTGCCGTCCGGCATTGATCGGCAATCGCTGCGCGCGGTATTCGCCTCCTCGGGCGGCGACGGCGAGATCATCAACAGCATCTGTACGGCCCTGGCGCAGCCACAGCGCGCGGTGTCGCCCACGCAGTTTCACAACTCGGTGCACAACAGCCCCGCTGGTTACTGGGCGATCGCCACCATTTGCCACAGCTCGTCGGTGAGTCTGTCCGCGCACGATGGCAGCTTCGCCGCCGGCCTGCTGGAGGCGGCGACCACGGCGCTGATCGAGGGCGGGCCGGTGTTGCTGGTCGCCTACGATTATCCGCCGCCGGAGCCCCTGTCCCAGGTACGCGGGTTTTGCGCGCCATTCGCCGCGGCGATGTTGATCGACGCGCACTCCGGCGCGCGCGCACTGGCGAGCTTTGGCATTGCGCTCACGCACGGGGAGCGGGAAGATCAGATACGCGATAAAGAGCTCGAATACCTGCGCACGGGCAACCCGGCAGCGCGCGCGTTGCCGTTATTGCAAGCCATCGCGCGGCAGGAGGTGCGGCGGGTGGTGCTGCCGTATCTGCCGGACGCGCAACTGGCGGTGGAAGTTCGGCCTGCGGATGGCTTATGCGCCGATTGCTCGTGAACCCTTGCAACGACAACGAACGACAACGCCCGCTCAGTCCAAAGTCGAAAAAGCATAGTGGGTGCTCCCATGCCTCACGATGACTGAACCCGCCCTCAGGCGCGCGCTCGTGACCGGGGGCAGCGGCGACATCGGCGCGGCGATCTGCCGCAGGCTCGCGCGCGCCGGAATGCACGTGGTGGTGCACGCAAACCGCAACCTCGAGCGTGCAAAAGGGCTGGTCGCGGAGATCGGCGACGCGGGTGGTTCCGCCGAGATGGTCGCGTTCGATGTCACGCAACCGGAAGCGACCACCGAACGCCTGCGGACGCTTCTGCAAGCAGGCCCGATTCAGGTGCTTGTCAGCAACGCCGGCGGTTATCGCGACGCGCCGATGGCGGGCATGAATCAGGTGCAGTGGCGTTATCCGATCGATGTTTCCCTGCACGGCTTTTTCAACGTCGCCCAGCCGCTGCTGCTGCCCATGATGGCGACGCGCTGGGGGCGCATCATCGCCATTTCGTCGGTCGCCGGTGTGATAGGCAATCGCGGGCAGACCAATTACGCGGCGGCCAAGGCCGGCCTCTCCGGCGCCGTCAAGCCGCTGTCGCTGGAAGTCGCTTCGCGCGGGATTACGGTCAACGCGGTCGCACCGGGTGTGATCGCGGGCCACATAACCACCCGCGAGTTCGCGGCCGACGCCATCAAGCGGCTGATGCCGATGAAACGCGCGGGCATGCCGGACGAAGTCGCCGCGCTGGTCGCATTTCTGGCTTCGAACGACGCCGCGTATATCTCGGGGCAGATCATTTCGGTCAATGGTGGCATGGCGTAGGCGGGGGTTAGCCGGGCGAGCGGCGTAACCCGGCGGCACCGCATGGTGGGTTACGCCGCTGGCCTAACCCGCCCTACAATCAGGAGAGACAACAAGCACATGCGAGCCGCGGTAGTCATCCCCGCATGCAACGAGGCCGCGACGATCGCCGATATCGCGCGACGCGCGCAGGCTTTCATCACGCCGGTCATCGTCGTGGATGATGGTTCCGGCGACGATACCGCCGCGCGCGTACGGGGGTTGGCGGTAATCCTGCTGCGCAACGGCGTTAATCAGGGCAAGGCGGCGAGCCTGTGGCGCGGCATGCAGTGCGCGCTTGCGGCTGGCGCCGAGGCGGTCATAACCCTGGATGGGGACGGTCAACATTGCCCCGAAGACATTCCGCGCCTGCTGGCAGCCGCGACACTGCATCCGCATCGCATCGTCATCGGTGCGCGCCTGCGCGGGCGCGCGAACGCGCCGTGGCCGCGAAGGCTTGCCAATCGCTTCGCGGATTTCTGGATCTCGTGGGCGGCGGGGCATCGCATTTTCGATTCGCAGTCCGGGTTTCGGCTGTATCCCGCGGCGCTGCTCGAAAGAGTGGACATCGCGCATGACCGCGCGCATGGCTTCGTGTTCGAAAGCGAGATACTGATCGGGGCCGCGCGCCACGGCTTTCTCAGCACGCAGGTCAGCATCGATTCCATCTATGGTGCCTCGTCTCGCGCCAGCCATTATCGTGCGGTCGCGGATACCTGGCGCATCACGCGCATGGTGGCGTGGAAACTGATGCGGCGCGGGCTTTATCCGCAGGGTCTGATCCGGATACTGCGCACGCAGGCGCCACTCGTCGATGTGCAATCTCCGCGCGCAAGCGCTGACCCCCGCCATTGAAAACCGAGGCGGATAGAGCCGTATTCGATACTTTGCAACGTCCGGGCGCGCTCGCCTGCCGCGGTTGCAAACACAAAGCGATGTGCCACAATGCGTCGCCAGGGATTCGGCTCATATATAACTGCATATCTAACCCTTAGGTGAACAGCCTGCAAAAACCCACGCAGAGACCTCCATTCGAATTAAAGGGGCGCATGACCAGCCTCACGATTATGCGCCTGTTCAGCGACGATCTGGCCGCCATCGGCGAACGTTTGCGTAGCCAGATCAAGCAGGCGCCTTCGCTGTTTTACGGCGCGCCGCTGGCCATTGACATGAGCGCGCTGGAAAAGCCCGAACTCGACCTGAACGCGCTGACCGTGCTGTTGCGCGAGCAGGGTCTGGTGCCGGTCGCGGTTCACGGCGGCGGCAAGGCAATGCGGGGACAAGCGGGCAAATGCAATCTCGGCGTGCTGGAGTGGACGGAACCCTCTGTCCCCACCCCCACGAACGGTTCCGAGCCGGTTGTCAGAGCGCCGCAAGACACCAGCCACGAGGCTTCGCCGCCAGCACCGGCCCCCGCCGCCAAAAAGACCTCGACCATGCTGATCACGCAGACGGTGCGTTCCGGCCAGCACATCTACGCGCGCGGTGGCGATCTGCTGATTCTGGGGCAGGTAAGCGCCGGCGCGGAGGTCATCGCGGACGGCCACATCCATGTGTATGGCAAGCTTCACGGCCGCGCGCTGGCGGGCGCTCAGGGCGATGGTACGGCGCGCATCTTCGTGCAATGTCTGGAAGCCGAGCTGATCGCCGTGGCGGGGGTATACCGGGTGAGCGAGGAGCTGGACGAAAGCCTGCGCGGCGCCGCCGTGCAGGCGTATCTGCACGATGAAAATCTGCTGCTGGAACCGTTGTAACCATTGGGGCATTCGAAATGCCGTTCGGCCGGCCCTGATCGAGCGGCGTCCGCGTGCGATCCACGCGCAAAGACGAATTTTCCCCTACACAAATTAGCGACTCGCTGCGCCTCCAATCACAAGATATAGTGGTTGACATTGCCCCGCGAACACAATATAACCGCGAGCAAGGTGTCGTTTTGCATGCAAACCGGGCCGCGGCCGCGGCCCTCAACCGTTGGAGATGGAGTTGGCTAGAATTATCGTTTCAACTTCCGGCAAGGGTGGGGTCGGCAAGACCACAACCAGCGCCGCATTCGCCACGGGCCTTGCGCTGCGTGGTCACAAGACCGCCGTAATCGATTTCGACGTGGGTCTGCGCAACCTGGATCTGGTGATGGGCTGCGAGCGACGCGTGGTTTATGACTTCGTCAACGTCATCAACAAAGAGGCCACGTTGCGTCAGGCGCTGATCAAGGACAAGCGCGTGGATAATCTTTCGATACTCGCGGCCTCCCAGACGCGCGACAAGGACGCACTGACCCTGGCCGGCGTGGAGCGCGTGCTCGACGAGTTGCGGGAATCGTTCGATTACGTCGTGTGCGATTCGCCGGCTGGCATCGAGAAGGGCGCGCATCTGGCGATGTATTTCGCCGACGACGCGCTGATCGTGACCAACCCGGAAGTTTCCTCCGTGCGCGACTCCGACCGCGTGCTGGGGCTGTTGGGCAGCAAGACCAAGCGCGCGGCAAACGGCGGCGACGCCATCACCGAACACCTGATCCTCACGCGCTACTCTCCCACGCGCGTCAGGGCCGGCGAGATGCTCAAAGTCGAGGACGTGCAGGACATCCTCGCCATCCCGCTGCTGGGCGTGATTCCCGAGTCGGCCTCGGTGCTCACCTGTTCCAACCAGGGCACGCCCGTAATCCTCGAAGAAAGCAGCGACGCCGGTCAGGCGTACAGCGATCTGGTTGATCGCTATCTGGGTGAAGAAAAGGCGCATCGCTTTATCCACGAAAAGCGACGCGGCCTGTTCAGCCGCATGTTCGGGGGGGCGAGCGCGTGATGCGATTTCTGGATTTTTTCCGCCACGCGAGAGGCGACGCCACCGCGCCGGTCGCCAAGGAGCGACTGCAGGTTATCGTCGCCCACCAGCGGCGCCATAAAGACGCGCCGGAATATCTGGCCCGTCTGCAGAAAGACATTCTGGCCGTGATCCGCCGCTACGCCAAGGTCGCGGACGACGCCGTGGACGTGCAGGTGGAACGCTCCAACGGCTGCGAGGTCCTGGAGCTGAACGTCACCCTGCCAGACGAAGGCATACACCTGCCGGCGCGAAGGCAGCGGCAGCGACGGGGAAAGTAGTTCGTCAGGCCGGACCTTGTACAACTCAAGGACCGGCGGCATAAATTTATACAACCAGGCAAAAGGGGCAATCGTGAAGAGAACATGCCTGTTCGTGGCGGCGTTGTGCTGCCTGGGCGCGGCGCAGGCGCAGGAAGACCCGAAAGACAGTTGCGGCGGCATCCTCGAGCTTTACGAACAGGGCGACGTCGACGCCGCGCTGGAGGAGGCCGGCTGGTGCGTGGAGGCGCTGGAACAGGCGCAGATGTCCATGCAGGGCGAGGTCTTCCCGGTGGAGATCGCCGGCTGGAAGCGCCAGTCGCTGGATCAGAACAAGGCGATGGGCATGGCCATGACCGAAGCCGCATATAACAAGGACGAGCAGAGCATCACCGTGAGCCTGATGGGCGGCGCGGGCGGCGGTTTTCTGGGTAGCCTCGCGCAGATGGGCATGATGGCAGGTGGGACCAGGATGCGCCTGGGCGACTATACCGGCGTGGCGATGCCTGAATCCGGCGGCGGCACCGTCACCGTGTCGCTGGAAAACGGCGGGACGTTGAGCTTCCAGTCGTCGCAGGCAGGCAGCCATTCCTTGGAGGAGTTCGCCACGGCATTTCCGATCGGCGCGCTGGACAGGGTGAGCGAATAGACTCCGCGTTCGCCGATTTTTTTTAAACGCTTCAGCCTGAAGCGTGCAGCGTTCATGCGGTCTCCGTCTGACGATTGTAGAATCCGCTTCATCGGCCGCTGGCCGCGACACCTCTGTTCATGGACGCGCGTGATGAATCATCTGACCTCAATCGGGACAACGTGCCTCGTTGAAACGCATTGACGATTGCGGGCCGTGGCAGCGGCCACTTTTGTGCCCGGTAATGATATGATGTAATAACAAAGTTATTACAAATGAGATTGTCCGATGAAAACAACAGTGCGCAAGGTGGGGAACTCAAGGGGCGTGTTGCTCCCCGCGGCGGTGCTTGCCGTTTGCGATATCGGCGATGAAGTCGAACTTAGCGTTCAAGATGGACGCATCGTCATCGCGCCAATCAAAGCGCCGCGTGACGGCTGGTTCGACGATTACCTCGCGGCTGACGACGAAGACGCGTGGGGTGAGCTGGGCGCGACCGACGCCGACTCGGCTGACTGGGAGTGGTAGGTGCGACAAGGCGGCGCATAAAGCGTGGCGATGTCTACTGGGTCAACCTGGACCCGACTATCGGCTCGGAGATCAAGAAGACGCGCCCGGCACTGGTGGTATCCCCTGACGACATGAACCAGGCCTTGCCGAGAGTGATCGTGGCGCCCTTAACCAGCAGGGGGCAGCCGCTGGGCTGCCGTCCGGAAGTCACGTTCAAACGGCGGCGGGCGCGCATCCTGCTCGATCAGATTCGTTGCGTCGACAAGCGGCGACTCGCCGGCAAGCTCGGCAAGATTGAATTATCGCGCTGGCATCCGGTATTGATGCAGATGCTGGCGTAGGCGCGACCGAGTTGGTAGCTGAACGCTTAGATTTTTAACGGCCCGTGCGGTTCTGGTTGAAGGGCTGCTGCTCGTGGCAGTGACCTATCATCAAAACTGCTGCTTAAGCAAACGCCCATGCAAGGCAAACTTTTCACGCTGGATTTCCTGTGGGAAGGTATCCGTCGCACCCATGCGTGGCGCGGACTCGATAAGTCCGATATCGAGCGTTTCAAAAGTGAGCTGATTCGTATTTTCGCGGCTTTTCCC
>JACCYU010000041.1 GCA_013696315.1 Gammaproteobacteria bacterium
GGGTGTAGCTCGGCAAGGTCGTCTGCACCGTGTCGGTGCGCCCACCGGCAGCCTCATTGACTATGTCGCCGGTGTTGTCGACGACGTAGGTATCGTTGCCTTCGCCACCATCCATCACATCGGCGCCCAGGCCGCCGTTGAGCGTGTCATTGCCGCCGAGACCCACAAGGGCGTCATCGAACGCGGTGCCCGTTAGTGCGTTAGCGCCATTGGTTCCCGTGATGAGATCGCCCACGTTGCCAGTCGCCGCCGAAGTCACCGTTTCGGTCGTGCCCTGGTCGTCGGTGTAGGTCACCACCACGCGCACCGGCAGACCGACATCCGCCTGAACAGGGGTGTAGGTCGCGGCCGTCGCGCCAGCGATGGCGACGAAAGTCAAACCGCTAGCCCGCTGCCACTGGAACGTGAAGACCGCGCCCGTCGTGCCGTCCGCGTCGGCGATATCCGCCGTCGAGGCCGTCAAAGCCTGGCCTTCGGTCGGCGTAGCATCGCTGATCGTCGGCACGCCGGTTGGCGCATCGTTGAGATTGGCGACCGCCGCGGTCGGCGTGGAAAACGCCGTCTCGACCACACCATTGGCGTCCGTGTAATTCATCCTGACACGTAACGCCAGACCGACCTGCCCGTCCCCAGGCTGGAAGCTCGCGTCCGTCGCCCCCACGATATCGGTAAAGGTACCGCTGCCAGGCGTCTGCTCCACCTGCCACGCGAAGCTTATGGCGCCGGCGGGAATCACCCCACCCGGGTTGTCCGCATCGGTGACGCCGGCGGCCGAAGCCGTCAGCAACTGGTTTTCGGCTGGTGTGGTGTCGCTGACCGTAGGCTGACCCACCGGAGCGTTATTGCCGTTACTGTCGAGTACGACGGCCTCATCGGAGAACTGCACCCGTTCGATGTTCCGAATGGTGTCGGTGCCGTCGGCGCCGACGTTATCCGTGACGATGAACGTGCCGGCAGTGGCCCCGGCGGCGATGGTGTAGTTCGCCCGCACACCCGAGAACGCCGCCGTGTCGGTATCGCCGGTTCCGTCCGCGGTCAGTATCTCACGCACGATACTGATGCTGCCCGGGTTGATCTGCCCAGCGAACGCCCGCGCCTGAAGGCCGGTCATGCTGTCCGCGCTGATTACGGCGCCGTTGATATCGGTTGCTTCCTGCCGGACGTTCAGCCACTTGTCTCCGTCGATGATATCGTCGCCGCCGCGCCCCTCGATGAGGTCGCCGCCGTCGCCACTCAGGATGATGTTGCCGCTGTCGTAGCCGGTCACACCCGCGCCGAGTACGTCCTGCAGCCCGTCGATGAGCGGGATGTTGGCTGCGGTCAACTCGTTACCGACCACGCCGTTGACCACGTTGTTCTCGTCATCGCCGCGTAAGATGTCGGAGAAATTCCAGCCCGATAAGCCCTCGACCAGGTCGAACCGGTCACGAATCGCATCGACATCCGGTGGCAACAGGCCAGTAAAGAACATGTCCGCATCGGCCGCTTGCGGATCGCCCTTATGGGTGACCCAGTCGAAGCCCAGCATACCTTCGTTGCGCTCGATGCCCGGACCCGCGACCATGATGTCGTCGCCGGTTTCGGAGTCGTAGTCGTCGTTACCGCCGTCGCCGATGATGACGTCGTTGCCGACGATAAGGCTATCCTGGAACGGGGCGTCATTGTCGGCTTGCAGCAGATCAGCGCCATTGCCGCCTTCGATCCAGTCGTCGCCTTCGCCGCCGAACACGATATCGGAGTCGTCGCCGGCGATGATGAAGTCATTGCCGCCGCCGCCAAACGTTTCTTTCGGATCGCGGCCCGCGACCACGAAGTCGTCGTCGGCGCCAGCCAGGATCAGGTCGATGCCCGCGCCGGCGCTGATGACGTCGTTGCCGCCTTCGCCCTTGATGTTGTCGTCGCCGAAGATGTCGGTGATGATGTCGCCGCCCAGCCCGCCGATGAGTATGTCGTTACCGGCCCCGCCCTCGATACGGTCGTTGCCTCCATCGCCCGAGACGGTGTCGTCGCCCTCGCTGGCGGTGAGGGTGTTGTTGCCGTCGGTGCCGCCGAGGACGACATGCTCCGCGCCGGTGTAGCGCAGGTTCAGATCGGGGGCCGTGCCACTACGAATAACATCACCTGCCGGGTCTGGACCCGTTTGCCGTGCGATCCTCCACGCCGCGTCTATTCTGATGCTATTAGCGCAAGGTGAGTATAGTCGAAGTTTCGGCGTATGCAGCATCTTGTGCGAAGATTAAAGCCTTCGACAACTTGCCGCGCGGCGGTATTACGCGGGAAGTTCGGACTACCGGATTGAAGGAACACTGTGACGGACGAGAGCCGCCGCAACTTCTCTTACTACGCGCGTCGGGGAGACATACCTAGAAATGATGGACTACTGCTTCATCGCTGGACGGGCTTTGTTATTGACCCTCGCGGCGCTCAGCGTTTCAACGGCCCACGCCGCGCAAGCGCTTAAGACTTACAACGTCGATCCCGACCAGATTTCGGTTTCCGGCTTGTCCTCGGGCGGTTACATGGCCGTGCAGATGCACGTAGCTTTTTCCGCATCCGTCATGGGGGCGGGGGTCTTGGCCGCGGGGCCTTATTTTTGCGCGGAAGGGAATGTCCTTTATGCGACCACGCGCTGCCTGAACAGCGGGGTGTCATTGCTGCCGCCGGGCGAATACTTTCAGGATCTAACCGAAGAGCTGTCCGACGCCGGTCGCATCGACTCCACCGCGGGCATGGCCGGCGATCGCGTATGGCTGTTTACCGGCGGCGCGGATGATGTCGTGGCGACGCCGGTGGTGGACCGCCTGCGCGCCTTTTACGAATCCTTTGTGGATGCCGGGAATATTGTTTATCTGCGCAATCAGATTCCCGACGCGCAGCACGCGATGATCACGGACGACTACGGCAAGCCTTGCGGCTTTGAAGGCGGCGCGTACATCAACGACTGCGATTTCGACGCGGCGGGGGCGCTGTTGAAACATATCTACGGCGAATTGAAACCGCCGGTCGAGGCGCCGCCCGCGCACCTGAAGACCTTCGATCAGTCGCCCTTCTCGGGGACGGACAGTCTGGGTGCCGAAGGCTTCGTCTACGTGCCGAGCGATTGCGAAAGCGGGGACGCGGGTTGCAGGCTGCACGTCGCCTTTCACGGTTGCCGCCAGAACCGGAACGTAATCGGCGACGAATATGCGCGCCACGCGGGCTACAACGAGTGGGCGGAGGCCAATGATGTGGTGGTGCTGTATCCGCAAACCGAATCGACCGCGGTCAATCAGTGCTGGGACTGGTGGGGCTATACCGATGGCGGCGTGGAGTGGAATTACGCTACCAGAAGCGGTCTGCAGATGGCGGCGGTCAGAGCCATGATCGGTCGCGTTGCCGGCGAACCGCGGTCGGGCTACTGTGGCGCGGACAGCATCGCCGCGCACGTCGCAGCCGGGCGCGCCTATAGTCAAGTTTACTGGTGGCTGTGGGACTTTTATTATGCCAGCGGCAGTAACGATTATCTGGGCTGGCTGGAGTCGGCGAGGGTAACCCTGAAGCAGGTTAAGCCGGGCGCATTCGAGGTTGCGTCCGCCTGCCCGTGAAGACTACTTTATACTGCATTTCCGCATCGACCATCGAGAGGCCATCAATGGGTCCTCAGTAAGCGACGGTCAGCCGCGCCAGAGTCAAGCCAAAAAAGCGATCACCACTCTGACCGCGAAAGCCCCAGCCCAGATGCTCACTGCAACCGCCACACAGCGCGATTCGCCAGCGGTAGCCCGCGAACCATGTATATTCCAGGGTCTCCGCTCCGGTCTCCATCACACCAGGCGCTTCACGAAAGCAGCCGATGCGGTACTCGATGCCGTGGGGATTGGTGCAGCGATGCTCGTGAGAATCGCACACGAGGATGCGGTCGCGGTCGCGGGTGATGGCGTAACCGCAGGTCCGGCATCGCAGATATCGATCAGCCTGCGCGGCGAAAGCGTCATTGTGCGCGGGCAGGAATTTGCCGGTTGGCGCGGGATGGTCGCTTGCCTGCCTGGGCCGCGCGCGTATTGTGCGGGCTGCGCCCTGCCGAGCGGACGCCACTGGTTCTGCATTCAAGGACATATTACCTTAGAGCCCATAACCAGCATCAAATTCTTCCATCCGGTCGAAGGAAACCATCATCGTGTATCGCACTGCCGAGCGGCGCCTGAGCAGGCTTTACAATTCCGGTCGGCAGAGCCTGTTGACCGGGGGCGGAATCGGGCTCGAAAAAGAATGCCTGCGCGTGACGCCTGAGGGCAATATCGCGCAGACGCCGCACCCGCCGGCGCTGGGCGCCGCGCTCACAAATCCGTATATCACTACCGATTACTCCGAGGCGCTGACCGAGCTGATTACGCCGCCGTTCGGCGACGTGCGCGACTGTCTGGATTTCCTGCGCGACGCGCAGAAGTTCGTCTACGCGAATCTTGGGCCCGAGTTGCTGTGGTCCACCAGTATGCCCTGCGTGGTCGCCGGCGAGACCAGCATTCCGATCGCCTATTACGGCGAATCGAACGCCGGCACCATGAAGAGCGTTTATCGGCGCGGGCTGGGCCATCGCTACGGTCGCGCGATGCAGGTGATCGCCGGCGCGCACGTGAATTACTCGCTGCCCGCCACGTTCTGGCCGGTGTTCCAGGAGCACGAAGGCGATCGCCGCCCGCTCGCCGAATTCATCTCCGATAAATACATGGGCATGACGCGCAATCTCCAGCGCTTCGGCTGGCTGATTCCGTATCTCTTCGGCGCCTCACCGGCGGTTTGCAAGTCGTTTATGCACGGGTTGCCATCCAGCATGCCCGAGTTCGACGTCAACACCTATTTCGAGCCTTACGGTACGTCGCTGCGCATGAGCGACATCGGCTACCAGAACACCAAGGAGGCCGCGTGTGGCGCGAAGGCCAGCTACGATAATCTCGACGCTTACGCACAGAGCCTGGCGCGCGCCACGGAGACGTCGTGTGCGGCGTATGAGCCGATCGGCGTGCTGGTGGATGGCGAATATCGCCAGCTCAATACCAACCTTCTGCAGATCGAGGCCGAGTATTACAGCTCCGTGCGACCCAAGGTGGTGCTGCGAGGCAACGAGAAACCGAGTCTCGCGCTCAAACGCCGCGGCATCGAATACATCGAATTGCGCTCGCTGGACATCAACGCCTTCGATCCACTGGGCCTGAGCGAGGATCAACTTCGCTTTGTGGAAATCTGCATGCTGTTTTGCGTGCTGCACGACAGCCCGCGCATTGACGCCGCTGAGGCCTGTGAGATCGACGCCAATCAGGGCGCCGCCGCGCGGCGCGGTCGCGACCCTCAGCTCACCCTGCAACGCCACGGTAAATCGTTGAGTCTGACCGCTTGGGCCGCGGAACTCATCGAAGCAATGGCGGGAATCGCCGAGACCCTGGACGCCGGCCACCGCGCGCAGTGCTATCGAAGCGCGCTATCTACGGCGCGGGAAACAGTCCGGGACCCTGCGCGCACACCCTCGGCGCGCATGCTTAACGAGATGCGCGCGGCCGGCGAAGGGTTTTTTCACTACGCCATTGCAAAGTCGCTGGAACACAAAAATTACTTCGACGCACAGAGCTTAACTGAGGATCGCGAACGCCGGTTCGAGACGGCGGCCCGGCACTCGTTACGCGAACAGCGTGAGATCGAGGCCGCGGACGACATACCGTTCGATGAGTATCTGCGTCGGTACTTCGCGCAGGCTTAAAGCAAAAAAAGCACGGCTCAGTGCTGGATCGGCGCGCCTGCGACCGTGCTCAAGCCAGCGCGCCGCGCCATCGGATCCTGTCGATAAAAGTCACGCAGTTGGCGGTATACCGCCGGATAAATTTCCACGATGATTTCCGGCGCTTCGAAAAACAGTTCGCTGGTAACGGCGAAAAATTCCTCCGGCGATTCGGCTCCATAAGTATCGATTCGCTGGGCCGCGGCTCCTGTATCTACCCTGCTCCGGAAATCTTCGAACGCCAGCGAAAAATCCCGCGTCCAGGCCGCGATGTCCATGTTACGGTGTAACGGTGGCATACCATTCGCAACACCATTGCGCATATCGAGCTTATGCGCGAACTCGTGGATAACGAGGTTGTAACCGTGGGACTCCCCCCGTTCGATGCGCGGCCAGGCCAGCACCACCGGGCCACTCAGCCAGGCCTCGCCACTCAGCGCGCCGCGCTCAGTGTGCACCACGCCGGCTTCGTCAACGTAAGCGTGCATGGGCGTGAAATCGTGTGCGTAGACGATGATCGACACCCAGCCGCGATACCATTCAAGGCCCAGATTCAGGATTGGCAGACACGCCTGCATGGCGATGGTCAGCCGCATGTGCTCGGTGATGTAAAGGTTACCGGCGCCGCTGAATGACTTTTCGTGCACAAACAGGATAGCGAGCTCGCGCAGACTGTTCGATTCGATGCTCGAAAGCCAGCGCAGCAGCGGCAGCCGCGTGATCGCGGCCCGCCAGGTAGTCGCCGGGATGGTCGATGCCGAGACGATCCGCCGGCGGCGCCAGCGCCGATAACTCCACATCAGCGAGCACCCATGCGGCGGTGTCGCGCGCGCCTATTTCTTAGGAAGCGCGCGTAACCATTTTGTTTTTCAGCCGGCCGATACCTTCGACTTCACATTCGACCACGTCGCCGTCCCCAAGAAATTCAGGCGGCTTGCGCGCGAAGCCCACGCCACTGGGCGTGCCGGTCGCGATGATGTCGCCCGGCTCCAGCCGCATCCCGCGCGACACGATAGCAATCGTGGTCGCCACGTTGAGAATGTGATTTTCGGTGTTCGATTCCTGCTTGAGCGCGCCGTTGACCCAGCTGCGCAAGCCCAGTCGCTGGGGATCGGGAATCTCGTCGGCGGTAACGATGCAGGGGCCGACCGGCGAACTCGCGTCCAGGCTCTTGCCCAGAAAAAACTGTTTGTGCCGCGACTGCATGTCCCGCGCGGAGATGTCGTTGACGATGGTATAACCGAACACATGTCGCAGAGCGTCTTCCGGCGCGATGCCGCGCCCAGGCTGTCCAATCACGACAGCCAGTTCAACTTCCCAGTCGATCTGGCTGGAGATATGGGGCTCGAAAGGAATATCGGTATAGGGGCCGGTGACGCTGGTCATCGCCTTGGTGAAGACGACCGGATGCTCCGGGAGCTTGTATTTGCGTTGGAACGCCGCCGCGGATTCCTGCGCGTGATCCGCATAATTCCAGCCCAGGCAAATGAGATTGCGGCGCGGTCGCGGGATGGGCGCCAGCAACTGCGAGAGTTCAAGTGGCCGACACGCAGCAATCGGAGGGTCCATAACGCAACGCCTGAGTTCGGCCATTAACTCCGCGCCGCCATCGATCAGCGCCTGCATGGAATCGATGTCGGCTGGCCATCCATCTATCTGCGACGGGACGACGAGCTGGTCGCCTGTCTGCACGGCAAGGCGCAGCTGGTGGTTATCGGCAAACGTGACTAAACGCATAATCGAACTCTCGCGGGGAAATCCATCTAAAGCTCCGAACCTGAAATTGCCGGGCAACGCTACCTGCGGACGCTCAGCGCAGTCGAATCGCCTGGCGCATGACTTGCATCTCGGCGCATTCAATTTTCACAAATTAACGGAGAAAGTGATGTTACTCAAATTGTTTGCTACTCGCAGCCTGCTCGCCTTAATGCTGGGTTTGGGCGCGATGTCCTCGGTATACGCGCAGAATCAATCCCCCCAGCAAATGCCGTCGATGCAGCCGGAAGCCATGAACCCGGCCGACGTCTCCGACCAACATCTGGAAAAATTCGCCAACGTGAATGTCAAGGCGCAGGAAATCCAGGAGAAGTACAAGTCGGAAGTCGATGGCGCCAAGACGCTGGATGACATCGAAACAATTCAGGAGAAAATGAACGGAGAACTGGTCGACGCAATTGAGAGTGAAGACCTCTCGGTGCAGAAATACCAGCAGGTCGGCATGGCGGTGCAGCAGGATCCGGAGTTGCGGCAGCGGGCAATAGAAAAAATAACCGAAAAGTCAAATAGCCGGCCTTGACCGCAATCATTGCCCGACCAATAAACGTGGCACACAGGGAAGTGACGTCATTGCGCGCATAGCGCTTCCGCCCTGAGCTGGAACAGTCATTCGCCCCGATCGGGAGGGTCTGGGAAATCCGCGGCGTACCTGCTTATCCACTCCCTGGCGGCTTCCTCCGCGTTCAGTTCACGTCCTTCGCTATCCTTCGCCCAGCGCCTGTATTGCTCGATGTGGCAAACCTGCTCCACCATGCGCGCGCGGAATGCGTCTTCGGCGTCCATAAACTCAACGCCCAGATCAAAACCGCTTACACACGAGTGACACCAGATCACCCTGGCCCGGGCATCGAAGGGCGGATCGACCAGGCGGATATTCAGACGGATCAGCGTGCCGGGTTTAACGTAAGCGCTGAACCCGCAGCGCAGTCCGCCGAAGCTGATATCGCGCACGCGCTGCCGATGCTTCCGGTCGCGCGCCATGAGCGCGATTTCGATCGGGATGTCGGCTGGATGCCTGATATAGGCACGATGATTTAGTTCGGACATCACCGCTCCTAGTTTAACGGTAAACGCGGAAATCGTCTGGACCGATTTTGAACAGCATCAGCTGACCCGGCAGGGTGCGCACCACGGATGATGCGAATAGTACAATGCGGTCGGTGGATACGCCCACAAGCTTGCGCAGAGGTTGGCGAACGGGGCGGCGGGCTTTACCCACCCTGCGTGGCTGATCCCGCGGAAATTCATTTCGATCCCGCCGCGCTGGCCGGTACTTCGCCCAGTTCCGGCTGCGCCTCGGTGCGCGGGTACATCTCCAGGGCCGCGGGCGTGGTGCGCGTCATGGGGACGAACGGCTCCTGGGCTTCGGTGGGGATATCGTCGTCGCGGCGTATCAGATATACCACATAGCAGCCGAGAATGGCGAGCGCCGCCGAAAAGAAAAACAGCAGCGTCCCGGGCCGGAAAGTGTCCATGAACAGGCCGGCCAGCGCCGGGCCCAGCGCCGCGCCGACGCCATACACGAGCAGCAGACCGCCAGTCGCCTCCAGCACGTCCTCGCGCTGCAGGTGATCGTTCATGTGCGCCGCCGACAGCGAGTAGATTGAAAACAGCAATCCCCCGTAGACGAACCCGCCGGCGTACGCCGCGACCGGCAGGTAGTGAATGGCGACATAAATCACCAAGGCGCTCAGTGCGGCCGCGAAGCTAGTGCCGGCAAGGATCTTGCGCCGGTCGCGAGTATCGGAGAGATGTCCCACCGGGTACTGCAACACCGCGCCGCCCAGTATGATGATACTCATGAACAACGCGGTCGCCGCCGTGGACAGCCCGACCCGCTGCGCGAAGATGGGACCCATGCCGAGCAACGCGCTGGCGCAGATGCCGGCGGTAAACGCGCCCGCCACCGCCAGCGGCGCCACGTCGTGCAGATGTCCCAACCCTAAGTGCGCGCGAGGCACGGACACTGGCTCGCGCACGCGCGTGAAGGTGATCGGCACCAGCCCCAGCGAGAACAGCATGGAAGCCAGGGCGAACAGGTTCAGCGAGTTGATGTCGCCGGCAAGAATCAGGAACTGGCCGATCGCCATCGCCATCAGCGTCACCGTCATGTAAACGGCAAACACCTTGCCGCGCAGGTGGGTCGGCGACTGCTCGTTGAGCCAGCTCTCGATTACCATATAAAGGCCGACCATGCAGATGCCCGAAAGCACGCGCAATCCGCCCCAGATCCAGGGATTGACGAACAAGCCATGCAGCAATGCGGTAATCGAACCCAGCGCGGCCATGGAGGCGTACACGCGGATGTGCCGGAACCGCCGGATGAGCACGGGACACTGGTAGGTGCCGATGATGTAGCCGACGAAGTAGCCTGACATGATGAGGCCGGCGCTTAAAGGCCCGAAGCCCGAAAGACTCGCGCGCATGCCGAGCAGAGTTCCCAGCATGCCGGCGCCCAGCAGGACGATACCGATGCCGAGCAACAAGGTGGAGATTGAAACTAAAAACACGATTCAGGTCGTGGCTTGAATTCGCACTAGCGATATTGATCGTCGGGTGTAGCGCCGCTTTTGACAATACCGTTGCTGACGATGATGGGGCCATCCGGATGGTCCAGATGGATGCCCTCGACGTGTTGCCCGAGCAATGTCGCGGTGCCTCGCCAGCGATCGGTGCCATCGATGCTGTATTCGAAACCGTACCGGCGCCTTAACTGCACGTGGCCGGCCAGGCCGCGGCCCAGTGAGAGTCGCACCAGCCCCGCGGTCTGATCCAGAAGCTGTACGTTCAATTCGTTGCAGAGTCGCTGGCAGCGCAGCACTGTTTGTTCGCGCGCCCTGGCGCTGTCCCACCACAACCAGACCAGACCACCGATCAGCGCCAGCAGTGACAAAACGTCCACGACGCGGGTTTCATGCGGCGGCGACGCGATTTTTGACGCCCGAACTGGCATGGGTCACGGGTGTTGAACGGGCTCTCACTCCAGCACGGCGAACAGGCGGTCGCGGATTTCCTCGACCTTGCCAGTCCCTTCAACGCGCGCATAACGCGGCGCATTGGGCGCCCCCGACGCTGATAGATTTGAATAATGTTCGACCAGCGGCTCGGTCTGCTCATGGTAAACCTCCAGGCGCTTGCGCACCGTTTCTTCCTTGTCGTCGTCGCGCTGGATGAGATCCTCGCCGGTCAAGTCGTCCTTGCCTTCCGTCTTCGGCGGGTTGAACTGTACGTGGTAAACGCGCCCCGAGCCGGGATGCACGCGGCGGCCGCTCAGTCGCTTGATGATCTCCTGGTCATCCACACCGATCTCCAGCACGTAATCGACATGAATGTCCTCGTCTTCCATCGCACGCGCCTGCGCGAGGTTGCGCGGGAAGCCGTCGAACAGAAAACCGTTCGCGCAATCCGGCTCTGCGATGCGCTCCTTGACCAACCCCAGAATAATATCGTCGGATACCAGCCGGCCCTTATCCATCACTTTTTTGGCCTCCTGACCCAGTGGCGTGCCCGCCTTGACGGCGGCGCGTAACATGTCGCCGGTCGATATCTGTGGGATGTCGTAACGCTCTTTGATGTAATTCGCCTGCGTGCCTTTACCGGCACCGGGACCGCCAAGCAGTATGATGCGCATTTCGAGTAACTCCGTGGAATTCAATTTGGCTGGCGATTTTGCCACACTAGCTCGCGACGCCACAGGGTCTACTGTCGGCAATCCAAAGATGACAGCGCAATCACGCGTCGTATACTGCCTGCCCAACGGGGATAAACAACGGAAATATAAGGGGAACGATAATGCCCAAAAAAAATGCTTTCTACGCGCAGTCCGGCGGCGTCACCGCGGTAATCAATGCGTCGGCCTGTGGATTGATCGAGACCGCGCGCCAGCACAAGGATCGAATCGGCAAGGTGTACGCCGGGCGCGACGGCATTATCGGCGCGCTCACCGAAGACCTGATCGACACCAGCCGGG
>JACCYU010000042.1 GCA_013696315.1 Gammaproteobacteria bacterium
TGAGGAGGAGCAAACCAACAACTACATCGCCTACGGGACTTACTCGATCGCGGAGGAGTTGAACGCGGGGGCATACGTCGTTGTTCGCGATGACCGGTCGGCTGAGGAGGACAGTCCCATCCTGTTCGGGATCCATTCAGGTGGCGAGCTGACTGACGCCCTTGAATACTGGCTTGAGGCCGCGTACGCGCGGGGAAGAAACGGTTCGGCTGAGGTCGAAGGATACGGTTTCGATCTCGGCTCTAAATTCGAGTTCGATCTACCGCTGGCGCCATCCATCACGTTTGGCTACGCATTCGGCACCGGCGACGGCGATCCGGATAACGATGTAGACCGGAGCTTCAGGCAGACCGGACTGCAGAACAATGAAGATGACTTCAAGTATTACGGAGAGCTGTTCGATCCTGAGCTTAGCAATCTCGCGATCTTTACGGTTGGCGCGGGTACCACACCAACCGAGCAAAGCTATGTCGATCTCGTCTATCACGACTATCGCCAGCACAAGGCCGCCGACAGCTTGCGCGACGCGGGCATCGACGCCGTCCCAAACGGGAAGAGCAAAGACTTGGGCAGCGAGCTTGATCTGATCCTCGGATACGAACACAGGCGCTTAGAGCTCGCTTTGAACCTCGGCTACTTCATGCCCGGCCAAGCTTTCGCGCCGGCCTTCGAACCCAGCTTTCTGGCCCGCTTCGAGGCGCAGTTTGGCTTTTGAGCCCGTCAAAGCGCCCGCACGTTTCTTTTCCGCGGCTCGAAAGGCTTACCGTGGTGCTTATGGCTTAGGGCCGGTTATCCACCGCTTCCCCTTCCTTCTTGACGGGCATCATGTCCGCCTTGCTCACGCCCAACAGCACCGCGTAGGTGCTCGCGACATAAACGGACGAATACGTGCCGATCAGAATGCCCACGATCAGCGTGAACGAGAACGCCGCCAGCACCTCACCGCCCAGGAAGTAAAGCGCCGACAATACCAGCAGGGTCGAGACGCCGGTCATGATGGTGCGCGCCAGAGTCTCGTTAATGGAGATATCCACGATCTCCACCACCGATCGTTTGCGGATCTTGCGGAAATTCTCGCGGATGCGATCGAACACGACGATAGAGTCGTTCAGCGAGTAACCGATGATGGTCAGCACCGCTGCCAGCACATTGAGATCAAAACTCAAGCCTGAAAGGGACAGCACCGCCAGGGTGAAGATGACATCGTGCACCAGCGCGATGACCGCGCCCAGCGCGAATCGCCACTCGAAGCGCATGGACACGTAGATCAGAATGCCGATCAGCGCATAAAGCAGCGCGAGACCGCCCTGCTCGCGCAATTCCTCGCCCACCTGCGGCCCGACGAATTCCACGCGCAGCATCTCCACGTCCGCGTCTTTTGCGCGCAATGCCTCCAGCACATGATCGCTGAGCTCCGCGGGATTCTCGCCCGCGCGCGGGGGAATGCGGATCAGCACCTCGCTGGACGTGCCGAAGTGATGCGCGATCGAGTCTTCGAAACCGGCGCCCTCCAGGGTCTCACGCAGCTCGCCCAGGTCCACCGCCTGTGGATAGGCTACTTCGATCACGGTGCCGCCGGTAAAGTCGATGCCGAAATTGAAGCCGCGCGTGACGAACAATGCGACTGACACGACCAGCACCGTGAGCGACACCCACATGGCGACCCGCCGATAGCGCATGAATGCTATCGTCGGCGTTTTCTTTAGAAATTCCATGACGAATCGCTCCTCAGATAGCGAGCCGCGGCTTGCGACGGCGCCCGTAAATCAGATTGACAATCGCGCGGGTGCCCATGATGGCGGTAAACATGGAGCACGCGAGTCCGATCGTGAGCGTCAGCGCAAAGCCCTTGATCGGCCCGGTGCCGAAACCGAACAGCACCACCGCCGCGATCAGCGTCGTGACATTGGAATCGAGGATGGTGCCAAACGCGCGGTGATACCCTGCCTTGATGGCGGACTGCGGCGAATTGCCGTTCCTCAACTCCTCGCGTATGCGCTCGTTGATCAGCACGTTGGCGTCCACCGCCATGCCTACCGTAAGCACGATGCCGGCGATACCCGGCAAGGTAAGGGTCAGCCCCGGCACGATGGACATGATGCCGATCAGCAGTATCAGGTTCGCCAGCAGCGCCACGCTCGCGATCAGACCGAACACGCGGTAATAAACCGTCATAAAGATCACCACCAGCACAAAACCAATGACCACCGACATGAAGCCGTCCTTGATGTTCTGCGCGCCTAAGCTGGGGCCGATGGTGCGCTCCTCGACGATGGTCATGGGTGCGGCGAGCGCGCCCGCGCGCAGCAGCAGCGCCAGATCACGCGCCTCCGTGGTCGAATCCAGGCCGGTGATCTGGAAACGCCGGCCGAGCTGCTCTTGAATGCGCGCCACATTGATGACTTCTTCCACCGTGCGCGTCACCTGCACTTCGCGACCGCCGCGCTGCACGGTTTCGGGTTTGGTTTCGATGAACACCACACCCATCAACTTGCCGACATTCTGTCCGGTGGCGTCGCTGAACAGTCGCGCGCCCTCGCCGTTCAAGGTGATGAACACGGCCGGCCCGCTGGTCTGCGAATCGATGCCAGACGACGCATCGGTGATGTAATCGCCGGTCAGCATCACGTCGCTCTTGAGCAACACCGGGTTGCCGTCGCGCTCCTGATAGAGTTCGGTGCCCAGCGGCGCGCGCCCGCTCTCCTCGGCGG
>JACCYU010000043.1 GCA_013696315.1 Gammaproteobacteria bacterium
GTCGTCGGTATACTGGTCGCCCACCTGAATCGGCAGGTAGGTGAACACCGTACCCGGCTCGATTCGGCCCAGTCCCTTAAGCTCGATATCTTCGATGACGAATGACGCCGCCTGCGCGTTACTGGCAAAAAGCAGCAGTGCGCCGGTTAAGACCAGCGATTTAATTAAACGAAATATCACTAACCCAGCAGTCTTGAGAAGTCGTTATAAAAGGCGAGCGCCATGAGCCCCGCCAGCGCCGCAAGTCCAATTCGCTGGCCCATGGCCTCGAACGACTCCGACACCTGGCTACCCTTGACCAGCTCGATGAAGTAATAAAGCAGATGGCCGCCGTCCAGTATCGGCACTGGCAGCAGGTTGAGAATACCAATGCTGATGCTGAAGATCGCGAGCGCGCCGAGAAACGCCGAGACGCCGATCGCCGCCGACACACCGGCGTATTCGGCGATGGTAATAGGTCCGCTGACATTCTTCAGCGACGCCTCGCCGGTTACCAGCTTCCACAGCACGCGCACGGTGAGCACCGACAGCTCCCAGGTCCGCGACGCGGCCAGACCCAAGGCGCTGATGGGGTTGTAGCTGACTTCCACCCGCATTGCGTCGAGTGTGGCCTGGTCGATGCGCGGATACGCGCCGATGCGACCAATCATCGCGTCGCCGTCACGCTCCGCATCGGTGCGCAACTGCCGCAGCAAGGTCTGGCCGTCGCGTTCGATGTCTAGTTTAATGTTCTGGTCAGGGCGTGCGCGTACGTAATTCACCCACTTTTCCCAGTTCGCGATTGGCCGGCCATCGGCGCGCACAATCCGGTCGCCGGTGCGCAGGCCTCCGCGCTCGGCGGGGCCATTGGCGGTCAGTTCTCCCAGTACCGCCTCATAAGCCGGCTGCCACGGCGTGATACCCAAAGTCGACAGCAGATTGTCGTCGCCCAGGACCTCGCGCGTATCGTTGAGATCCAGCTTATGCGTACTCCGCACGCCGGCCTCGTCGCGTAGACTCAGGCTTACGTCGCCCTGCTCCAGCGCCTGCTCGATGAGCGCGATGCTCGCGGCCTCCCAGGTCGGCGTGCGCTCGCCGTTGACGCGCATTATCTCGTCGCCGCGCTCGATCCCCGCACGGGCCGCGATGCTGTCGGGTGCTACGTCGCCGATGACCGGCTTGACGCCACTGACGCCGAGCATGAACATCAGCCAGTAGGCGACCACCGCGAGCAGAAAATTCGCCAGCGGGCCGGCCGCGACGATGGCGATCCGCTTGCCCACCGGTTGCCGGTTGAACGCCCGCTCACGCTCGGACGCATCGACCTGCCCTTCGCGCTCGTCCAGCATCTTCACGTATCCGCCCAGCGGGATCGCGGCGATCACATATTCGGTGCGATCTGGCCCGTAAGTGCGCTTCCAAAGCGGCTTGCCGAAGCCGATCGAAAACTTGAGTACCTTGACACCCAGCCGCTTCGCCACCCAGAAATGGCCGAATTCATGAAAGCCCACGAGAATGCTGATAGCCGTGACAAAGGCGAGAACGCTGATGAGGATGGTCATGTACGAAGCTTTAAGCGTGCGCCGCGATGTATTGCGCGGCCATGGCGCGCGCGGCCTGGTCGGCGCCGAGGATTGCCGAAAGTTCATCGGCGCGGGTGGGCGCGATCCTTGTCAGCGTATGGTCGATGACCCGCGGGATATCCATAAACGCGATCTGCTCATCGAGAAAACTCTGCACGGCCACTTCGTTGGCGGCGTTCAGTACCGTGGTTGCGGTGCCGCCGGCGCGCAGCGCGTCATAAGCGAGCCCCAGACACGGAAATCGCGCCGCTTCGAGCGGCAGAAAGTCCAGTTTCCCGACCTCGACCAGGTCCAGCGCCCGCACCCCCGAGGCGATGCGCGCGGGCCACGCCAGGGCGTGCGCTATGGGGGTGCGCATGTCCGGGTTGCCCAGTTCCGCCAGCACGGAACCATCGACGAACGCCACCAGCGAATGCACCACGCTTTGCGGATGCAACACCACCTGCACCTGCTCAGGATGACAATCGAACAGCCAGCAGGCTTCGATAACCTCCAGCCCCTTGTTCATCATGGTCGCGGAATCCACCGAAATCTTGCGTCCCATCTTCCAGTTCGGGTGCGCGCAGGCCTGCGCCGGCGTCACGCTCTCAAGTTCTGACAGCGGCATATCTCTGAACGGCCCGCCGGATGCTGTCAACAATATTTGCTTCACGCCGGCGGTATGCAGCCCGGTTCGCGCGACAGAGGCCGGCGCATTGGCCGCCTGGCATCCCGGAGGCAGGCATTGAAACACCGCGTTGTGTTCACTGTCGATGGGCAACAGGCAGGCGTGGTTGTCCCGCACGGTGCGCATCAGCAGGGAGCCTGCCATAACCAGCGACTCCTTGTTCGCCAGCAACACGCGTTTGCCGGCCTTCGCGGCCGCCAGGGTGGGCAGCAACCCGGCGGCGCCCACGATCGCGGCCATAACCGATTCGACATCGATGTCGCGCGCGATCTGTTCCAGGCCCGCGTCCCCCGCGAAGACCTCGATGCGCAGGCCGGCCGTGCGCAGCCTGCCTCGCAGCTCATCGGCCTTGCCCGCATCGCGCATGACCGCGCGTTGGGGCCGGTGCTCGACGCACTGCCCGTACAGCGTATCCACATCCTGATTGGCGGCTAGCGCCGCGACGTGAAAGCGATCCGGATGACGCCGGATTACGTCCAGGGTATTGACGCCAATCGTGCCGGTCGATCCCAATACCGCGACCTTCGACGGCGCGGCTACGGACGCGATGTCGTGAGCGAGACTGCGAGGCGGCGGCGAATCTGCCATCACGCCAGGCGCGGGTGCATCCAGTGCAACCCCAGCACGAAGGGCGGCGCGGCGGCCACCACGCTGTCGATGCGATCCAGAACGCCGCCATGCCCGGGCAGCATCCTGCCGCTGTCTTTCACGCCTGTACGACGCTTCAGCAGGCTTTCGAAAAGGTCTCCGGCGACGGATAGCAAGGTGGTGATCAGACACAGGCCGACGAAATACACCCACAGCGCCCCAGGCACGGCGAACCACCAGGCGCCGCCCGCGGCCAGCACCCCGTTCGCCACCAGCGCGCCATACAGTCCCTCGCGCGTCTTGGCCGGACTGATCAGCGGCGCGAGCGGCGTGCGTCCGAACCGCTTGCCGGAGAAATACGCGGCGGAGTCCGCCACCCATACCAGCAGCAACAGGAAGACCAGCCAGCCCGGACGCGGCGCCAGCCTATGCAACCCGATCATCGCGATCCAGGCGGGCACCAGCGCGAACAGTCCCGCGCACCGCAGCACGGCTGTACTCGCCGGACCGCGGATGGCGCCCGGCTGGTAAACCGCCAGGATCATCAGCGCCACCAGCCACCACAAAGCGCCCGCCACAACGGGCGCCAGGGTCCAGCCCTCGTCGAACAACCGCCACACGAGGTACGCGCTGCCCGCAAGTACCGCCAGATAACAAATTCGCATGTCGCGTCTCAGTATCCCGGTAAGTCGCGTCCATTCCCACGCGCCCAGCAGGATGATCACCAGCAATACACCCGCCAGCGTAGCTGAAGGCAACCACAACGCGGCCGCGCCCATGCCCACGACCATTGCGGCGCCGGTGGCGACCCGCTTTTCGAGCAAGGTAAGCCCTCTAAATCTGCTCGCCGGTTTTTCCATAGCGGCGCTGCCGACGGGCGAATGAGGCGAGCGCACTGTCCAGCGCCGCCTGGTCAAAATCCGGCCACAAAACATCGGTGAAATAAAGTTCGGTATACGCCAGTTGCCATATCAAGAAATTACTGATGCGGTGTTCGCCGCCGGTGCGAATAAAAAGGTCGGGCTCCGGCGCGCCGGCCGTGACCAGCCGTCCGTCGATCGCCTGGGTCGTGACGCTTTCGCGGCCCACGCCCCGCGCGGCGATATCGTCGACCAGGCCACGCACCGCCTGCATGATATCCCAGCGACCTCCGTAGTTGGCCGCGACGTTGAGCAACAGATTACCGCCACCCGCGGTTGCCTGTTCGGTCAGTTCGATCTGACGTCGCAGCTTGGTCGAGAACGCGGTGCGATCGCCGATGAACCGCAACCGCACGCCGTGCGCGGCCAGCTCCCGTACTTCGCGACGGAGTGTCGCAAAAAAAAGCTCCATCAGGGTGCTGACTTCGGCCCGCGGACGTTGCCAGTTTTCGCTGCTGAAGGCGAACAACGTCAGCACTTCAATGCCGCGTTCGCCACAGGCGCGCACGACCTTGCGGGTCGCCAGTACACCCTGCCGGTGCCCGGCCGTGCGCGGCAGCCGCCGCGCCCGCGCCCAGCGTCCATTACCGTCCATAACGATGGCGACGTGGCGCGGCACCAGCTGGCCGGACACACCGTTCACACCAGTCAACTCATCACAAGGGCAGTCACGGGCACCGGAAAATTATCATAAACAACTTGCAAATACAGACTTTAGTTATTGTTTATAAAAGTCATGGATACAACCAATCATTGACGTTTGCAAAGGTTTTTCGCGACGGTGCATCAGATGTCCATCAGATCCTGCTCCTTGTGGAGCAGCATCTGATCGACCTGCTCGACATACTGATCGGTCAGTTTCTGTATGGCATCCTGCCCGCGATGTTCCTCATCCGAGGAGATTTCCTTCTCGCGGGCAAGCTCCTTGATATCGTTGTTGGCGTCGCGCCGGATATTACGAACCGCGACGCGCGCGTTTTCGGCCTCGTGGCGCACCACCCTGACCAGATCCCGGCGGCGCTGTTCCGTGAGCGCGGGCAGCGGCACGCGGATGACCATGCCGGCGGTGGCGGGATTGAGGCCCAGATCGGAGTTCATGATGGCCTTTTCCACCGCCGCCACCATATTTCTCTCCCACGGAGTGACGGTCAGGGTGCGCGAATCCTCCACGGTGACGTTGGCCACACGGTTGATTGGCGTCGGCGCACCGTAATAGTCCACCATGACGTGATCCAGCAGACTCGCGTTGGCACGCCCGGTGCGTACCCTGGATAACTCCTGGCCCAGCGCCTCGACGCTCTTGCGCATGCGCATGTTCGCATCTTTCTTGATATCTTCGATCATGCCGGCGTTCCGTTGACAAAAAATCCCGGTGCGATTAAAACCCTGCCTGCCAGGCCATCGCGCGCGATCCGTAAATCCGCGGCGTCAGCGCCCTTGCCGATGTCACTCGCTAGCCACGATGGTACCCACCTGCTCACCCATTACCACCCTCAGTAAATCGCCTTCGCGAAAAATATTGAAAATGCGCAGTGGAATATCGTTGTCGCGGCACATCACGATGGCGGTGGCGTCCATTACACGAAGCTTGCGCGTGAGCACCTCGTCGTAAGTCAGGCGATCGTAACGTTTCGCGTCCGCGTGCGTGACCGGGTCAGCGTCGTAAACGCCATCCACCTTGGTCGCCTTGAGCATCAGGTCGGCGTCGATTTCGCTGGCGCGCAGGGCGGCCGCCGAATCGGTGGTAAAAAATGGATTGCCGGTGCCGGCGGCGAACACCACGATGCGGCCTTTCTCCAGATGGCGCACGGCGCGGCGGCGGATGTAGTCTTCGCACACCTGATTGATCTTGATCGCGGACATCACGCGGCAGTAAAGACCGCAGCTTTCCAGTGCGTCCTGCAAGGCTAGCGCGTTGATAACTGTGGCGAGCATGCCCATCTGGTCGGCGGTGACCCGATCCATACCAGCTTCGGCCAGACCCTTGCCGCGAAAGATATTGCCCCCGCCGATCACCACCGCAACTTCCACGCCGCGCCGATTCAGCTCACCCAGGTCGTTTGCGATGCGGCCGATCACGCTAGGCTCGATGCCGTAGTCCTGAGCGCCCATTAGCGCCTCGCCGCTGAGTTTCAGCAGAATTCGCTTGTAAACCGGCCTGGCGGCGTCGTTCATAAGCCGGGGTCGTTTCTCACGTAGGGCCCCGCGTCCGCAACGCCGCCGATCTTATGCATCGCGAGCATGCCGCGGCACCCACAGCTATAGTTCACCCGCCTTTCACCTGGGCCATGACTTCATCGGCGAAGTTGCCGGACTTCTTCTCGATGCCTTCGCCCACCTCGAAGCGTACAAAGCGGAGGACTTTTGCGCCCGACGCCGCGAGCAACGCACCGACGGTCTGCTCGGGGTCTTTTACGAACGGCTGCCCGACCAGGGTCACTTCGCCCAGGTATTTCTTGAGGCGGCCCTGCACCATCTTGTCGATAATGGCCGCGGGCTTGCCGCTGGCTTGCGCCTGCGCGGCGAAGATCGCACGCTCGTTCGTCAGCACCTCGGCCGGCACCTGATGCTCGTCGACGCACAGCGGCCGGCTTGCGGCCACATGCATGGCCACGTCTTTCGCGAGCGCCTCGTCGCCGCCGGCCAGTTCGACCAGCACACCGATGCGGCTGCCATGCAAGTAAATGCCCACGCGGCCGTCTTGTGCCTGCATCAAATCAAAACGCCGCACCTGCACGTTTTCGCCGAGCTTCGCAACCATGCGCAGCCGCTGCTCTTCGAGGGAGACCCCGTCTTCGCTTGACCAGGGCAGCGCCATCAGGGCCTCGACGTCGGCAGGCCTGTGCCGCGCGGCGGTCTCCGCCAGCGCCTGCGCAAACGCGGCGAAATCGTCTCCTTTGGCGACAAAATCGGTCTCACAGTTGACCTCCACCATGGCGGCCTCGCGCGCGTCGCTTGCCGCGCGGATCCGGATCACGCCTTCGACGGCGACTCTGGCCGCGCGCTTGTCGGCCTTGGCTGTACCTGCTTTGCGCATCGACGCAACGGCCAGGTCCATGTCGCCGTCGCACGCCGCCAGCGCCTTCTTGCATTCCATCATGCCGGCCCCGGTGCGCTCGCGGAGTTCCTTGACCATGGCTGCGGTAATTTGCATAGCCTTACCTCTGTTGTAGCGATCGCAGCGCTACATCGCGCTGCTCTCGCATTACCAATCTTTTATGGTCCGACCTTGTAAAACCTTGGTACGACAACGGAGCCGTTACGATCCGTTAGTTTTCGAAGCCGGCGCGCCTGCCGCCCGGTCGGCTTCAGGTTCGGCGACATCCTCCGCACGACTGACCGCGGCACTTCGATCCAGTGACGGCGACGTATCCGCTGACGGGGGCGCCCCGTCCGCGCCATTGGGCTCCGCGCGTCTGCTCGCCGCGGCTCTTGGCCTGGTCGCGGCCCGGTTGCGCGCGTTGGCGCGTGCGCGAGGTTCGCCATCTTCGTCGAGTTCGACGAACTCGTCCTCGGCGCCCGGCGCCGCGCGCCGCTGCATAAGACCGTCGGCGACCGCATCGGCGACGCCGCCGGTGTAAAGCTGAATGGCGCGGATCGCATCATCATTGCCGGGGATCACGTAGTCGATGCCCGCGGTGGAATGATTGGTGTCGACGACGGCCACGACCGGAATCTTCAGTTTGATGGCCTCGTCCACCGCGATGCGCTCGTAACCGACATCGATCACGAAGAGCACGTCCGGCGGACTGGTCATCTCCTTGATGCCGCCCAGGCTGCGCTGCAGTTTGTCCATTTCGCGCGTAAGCTTGAGAATTTCCTTCTTGCCCAGGCGTTCGAAGGTCCCGTCCTCGTTCATCTGCTGCAGATCCGTAAGCCGCTTGATGGACTTGCGCACGGTTTGAAAGTTGGTGAGCATGCCGCCCAGCCAGCGATGATTGACGTAAGGCATGCCGCAACGGACGGCCTGCTCGCCGACGGGCTCGCGCGCGGAACGCTTGGTGCCGACAAACAGTATCTTGCCGCCATCCGCGGCCATGCGGCCAAGGTAATTGATGGCGTCATTGAACAGCGGCAGGGTTTTTTCGAGATTGATGATGTGAATCCTGTTGCGCTCGCCGAAAATAAACGGCGCCATCTTGGGATTCCAGTAGCGGGTCTGATGCCCGAAATGCACGCCAGCTTCCAGCATCTGGCGCATGGTAACGTTGGCCATGAACAAACTCCGTTAAGTGCGGGTTGGACCTCCATACGCCCCGGCGGCGACACCGAATCTGAATGCTGTTTCGGCTTCAGATTTCAGCGCACCCGGCCGCTGGTGCCGGCGTATGTGCGGATTTGTGGCGGTAGACTTAAGGGTCTATTCCGCGCGACGCAAATGCCGTCAAAGCTACCCG
>JACCYU010000044.1 GCA_013696315.1 Gammaproteobacteria bacterium
CACCAGCACCGCGCCCAGCACGCGCGGCAGACGCACCTGCACGATCACCGTCTCCTCCATCGGCGGCACCGTACCGCCCAAGGTGAGGTTTACGAGATCGCGCACGCTGACGGGGAACTGGCCGACGGCGAACGAAATCAGCATCATCGCCAACAACACGATAGCCAGCGGCCACAGGGTCAGGCGCGGCTTGATGAGAGAGGGCGTAACAATCAATACGCCGCGGGTCCCGCGTTCTTCAGCAGCTCCGCTAATTGCATGTCGCTCAATTTAACTTGGTAAAAGAGCCGATAAAACTCGCGGACGAGGTCGCGCATGTCACGATCCTGGTGCGCCGACGGATAGAACAGCCGAGTCAGCCATGTTATACCGATCAAACGGTTGATCGAAGGCGGCTGATCGATCCAGCCGAACGGTAGGCTCGGCGCCAGGTACACGCGCTTGTTTTGCACGGCTGTGAGTTTGCTCCAGACAGGATGCGCCCAGACAGTGTTGTAGAAGCGCTCGTCCAGGGTGAGGATCGTGTCCGTATTCCAGCGCAACACCTGCTCGAGGGAAACCCGCGACAGCCCCTGCTGTCCGGGCGCGGCGGCCACGTTGATGGCGCCCACGCGCTCGATGATCTCGGTGTTGATGGAGCCGCGCACGCCGGTCTCCAGACCGTCCGGCCCGCGCGCGAGATAAACGCGCGGCCGTTCGTCCGCGGGAGTACGCGCGAGGGTTTTATCCAGTGACTCGAACGTCCGCTGTGCGTAACCCGCCAGCACCTCCGCGCGATCCTCCACGCCAAGGATGGCGCCCATCAGGCGTATCGACCTCACTATGTTGTCAAAGCGGCCGTCGATTAACAAGTACGGCAGCCCGGTCTGCCGCTGCGTGCGCTCCGCCAGCGAGATGTAGGTCGGCGCGATCGTGCCGTAATCGAATACGAGCTCGGGACGCGTCTCGAGCACCACCTCCAGATTTGCGGTGTCGCCCAGTTGCCCAAGGTCCGGCAGGCTGCGATACGCGGGCGCGAGCAAGGCGCCCTCCTCGGGTGTAGGCGCGCGCGGCCAGCCGAGCATTTTCTCCGGCGCCAGCACGTACAAAAAGATGCTGGCCGGCGGACCTGCGGGATAGACGCGCTCGACCTGCTCGGGTACGGCGACTTTCCGGCCAGCCGAATCGGTCACGATGCGCGCGGACGTCTCGGCCTGCGGAAGCGCGAGCGCGCTAATGATCAGCGATAAGGCGGCTGTCCGCCCGAAGAACTTACTGACGATCGCGGAATTCGTTAACACATCAGGCGATTTGTCATTCTGAGGCGGAATGCCGGAGAATCTGCCGTCTCCCAAGCAGAAGAACAGATGCTTCACGGAGTTTATTCCTTCACTGCGTTCAGGACAGGCTCTGAGCTTCGCCGAAGGGTTCAGCATGACAGTTTCAGTTGAATGCTTGCATGAAAAACTCGCGCGCCGCCTGCTGAGGGCCGGCCGAACGACCTTGATATCAACTTTGAACTGCAACATTGATCAATTTGCATTGGAGCACTCCAATGGTGTTTTGAAGCCCAGTCGCTTGCGAGGTCGGGTGTTGAGCTGGTGTGAGATGGCGTTGCATCGCCGCTGGGTCAGGCCGACCATACTGGCGCCTTTGGGCAGGTATTGGCGTATGAGCCCGTTGGCGTTTTCGTTGCTTCCTCGTTCCCATGCATGATGCGGGGTCGCGAAGTAGAATGTCGCTTTGGTACTTTGCTCAATGTCCTTGTAGTCGTGAAACTCAGTACCGTTATCGGCCGTGATCGTCTTGAAGGCGCCGGCATGTTGCTTGATAAGGGGGATCACACGCTGGTTGAGGGATTTTGTGGTTAGATTTGCGAGCTTGCCGATGAGCAGAAAGCCCGTCTTGCGTTCGACCAGGCTCAGGATGCAGTCCTGGTAACCCGTGCCCATGACGGTATCGATCTCCCAATGTTCACTCTGACGGCGGTTCTCCACCGATGCGGGCCGCGTTGAAATGTGTCGCTTGCCGGCGAGTCTGCCGCGGCTGTCATAGTATCCGTAGCGCTTTCGGCGCTGCTTGCGAGCCCCGCGCAGATGCTTAAAAAGCGTACCGCCGTGCTTGCGATCCTGCCAGATATGTCGGTAGATCGTCTCGTGACTGACGAGCAGCTCGCGTTGTTTGCGCAAGTAGCCCGCCACTTGCTCCGGGCTCCACTGCCGGCGGAGCAGCGCTTCGACCATCACCAAGTCCTGGCTCGTGAACCGCTCCGGCGCGATCGGGACCGCCGTCCACTGGTTCGTTCCTGGGCCTTGCTCGCACGGCACCGACCATCCAACGCGCAGCAATTGCGTTTGAGCTCTCGGCAGATACTACTGCGATGGTGCTGCAAATTCGCGGCGATCTGACTGGCATTACTTCCTTGCTTTCGCAGGGCCGGAATCATATGCCTCTCTGCAGAGGTGATCTGGTGGTAGCTCATCGCGATTCCCCTTGTCTTGGCGGATGGGAGGCGTCGCTACTATCCCAGATCACCTCGCTTCGGGCGCGATGTGTTGCACTTAGTTTATGAA
>JACCYU010000045.1 GCA_013696315.1 Gammaproteobacteria bacterium
CCACTACCCTGGACCACCTCGGCGACGGCGTACACCACTACAGTCGAATTCGGCTGTGGGGATCCATCGGTTTCATCGCAGTGGTGGTTTCGCTGGGGCCCGCGCTCGATCGATATGGCGTGGACTGGTTGCCCGTCATCGCGCTGACCTTGCTGGCATTGGTGTGGCTTAACACTCTGCTGATCGGGGATCAGCAGAGTCCGCTCACTGCGACGGCGACCCTGGGTGACGCGTTGCGGTAGCCGGGCGTGTTCGCGTTGCTGTTCGCCTGCTTTCTCTTGCAGGCCAGCCACGGGGCGTATTACGCGTTTTTCAGTATTTACATGGAAAATTTCGGCTATTCCCGCAGTACGATCGGCTGGCTGTGGGCATTGGGCTCAGCGGCCGAGATCGGCGTTTTCGTGATGATGTCGGCATGGCTGCCGCGTTTCGGCGCGCATCGGCTGCTGCTGATCGCGACCTCGCTGGCGGCGCTTCGCTGGACGGTGATCGCGAATCTGGCGGATTCATTGCCTGCGATGCTCGTCGCGCAATGCCTGCACGCGGCGAGTTTCGGCCTTTATCACGCCGCCGCGATTCATCTCGTCTATGAGCGCTTTCCGGGACGGTTGCAGGGTCGCGGGCAGGCGCTTTATTCGAGTGTGAGTTTCGGTCTGGGCGGCGCGCTGGGCAGCCTGATCAGCGGTTATGTATGGGTTGCGGCCAGCCCGCAATGGGCGTTTGGCGCGGCGGCGCTGCTCGCGGCAGCGGGAGCACTGGTGGTGTGGCGCGGGGTGGAAGCTGCTGCCTAGTCGCCAGATCAGAAAAGACTTATGGCTAGGCTGGGTCATCGTTAGCTCGTCTTGTTCACTGCATCCGTAATACACGCCGATGCGCCAGTGGCCCCAAGTTCGGTCCGCGCCACACCGGGAGCATTTCAGGTGACGGCGTCGGGCGCCGCTTCCTATCAGAAACCTATCGAAATCCCGCCTGGCGCCGCCGGTACGCAGCCGCAGCTCGGGCTTAGCCACAACAGCCAAAGTGGTAACGGGTTACTCGGTAGTGGCTGGTCTTTGGGAGGTCTTTCAGGCATTCATCGTTGTCCGCAGACGCTCGTTCAGGACGGGCATATTCATGGTGTCGACTTCACCAGTGTGGATCGATTCTGCCTAGACGGGAAGTGGCTGCTCAACATCAAGGGCATCTACGGCGCGGATGACTCCGAGTACCGCACCGAGATCGACAGCTTCACCAAAGTTACCGCTCACGGCAATCAAGCCGGTGGTCCGGCGTGGTTCGAAGCGCGGACTAAATCGGGTGAAGTCATGCAATATGGATTAACTAACGACCATGAAAACAGCGACGTTAAAGAATCGAGGCTCAAGATAAGAATGTGGTAGCCGCATGGGCGCTTAACAGGGTCACCGGCCCAAATTCATCAAATACAAACCTGGTACAAGTTTTCCGCATTTCGCTTCCATAGCCTTCAACTACGAAGTCCGGCCGGATCCGATCATGGGAAATCGAGCAGGGTCCAAGACAATTACCTCTGTGCGCTTACAACAGGTTGTCGCCAATCACCGAGTCGCTCCGGTACGTAAGTACAACATCTATTACCGAGAGACGTCGGAGTCGCAACCGTATAGCCTGCTCAACGCCATTCAAACCTGCGACGGCAGCGACCAATGTGGACATGCAACCACCTTCGGTTGGCAGCTGGCGGTTAGTGGAAGCCTGGCTAGCTCGGGCTACAAGGGCGCCGTGTAGATCGCCTGATCAGAGCATTGCGATCACTTGTGTCCTGGGAACCAACACCTCGGTTCTGACTTGGAGCATTTCCCTAACGAAGCCCCCAACCGCATCAACGTCTGAGCGTATGCCGGCGCGGTCGGCTCGTGCATGAAATACACGTAGATCTTGCGCCATGCGGTGGCGGCGAGTCTGCCCGCCCACTGCTGGAGATCGGCATCCGAATAGGTCTCGAGTCGAAGGCGGACGTAGCCCCATTGAGCTGTTTCGACGAGAGGCGGCTGCGCGTTGTCTTCGCGCTCGGACAAGCACAACGCCGCTCCGGCGCTCTTGAGCGCGTCGTAGACATCGTCAGCAAACCAGCTCTCGTTGCGAAACTCGAACGCGGCGCTATGCCCCTCGGGCAGCAGGCGCAGGAACTCGCTCAGGCGCGGCAGGTCCTTCTTCACGTATGGCGGCAACTGGAAGAGGACCGGGCCGCGCTTGGCGCCGAGCGCTGTAAGGGTGCGGTAGAGAAAATCGACCGAATCGGCCGCCGTCTCCGCTTTGAGCCGGGCCAAATGAGTGATCCGGCGCGGAGCCTTGATTGCGAATCGGAAGTCCTTCGGCGACGCTTTTGCCCAGTTCTCGAGCACAGATGCCTTGGGCATTCGGTAAAAGGTGTTGTTGATTTCAACCGTCGGCAGACGCTCGGCGCACCACGTTAGCATCGCATCCGGCTTGATCTTCTCCGGATAGAAGTTTCCCTTCCATTCCTTGAAGGAGTAGCCGCTCGCACCTGCTGAAAGCCTCGAAGCCGTCATGTGTATGGTTCCATGTGCGGAAACATAGTTCGGTTCTGTACCTATGCAGTTTGGGGCGGGACTTCGCCAGAGTTTCGGCGCGTATGCCCAGGACCCTTGCACTATTAAGCCTTGAAAAAATGCTTAACTAAATGTCAAGTCCCGGACGATTATAAGGCTTACGATGAAACAGCTCAGGGTGCTTGGCATGCCATTGCTTCATCGCCTGGATGGGTGGCTTGGCATTGAGGGCGGTTTGCGGCAAGTGATGGTTGTACA
>JACCYU010000046.1 GCA_013696315.1 Gammaproteobacteria bacterium
TCGTGGCCGCCATGGGCGGCCAGATTGTTTCCGAGACCGTGGAGGGACGCGAGCGCTACAACATTCTGGTGCGTTACGCCCGCGACTATTGCGAAAGCGTCCCCGCGCTGGAGCGGGCGCTGATTACTACGGCCAATGGCGCCCATATTCCGATCTCGCAGGTGGCCGATATCGAGTTTCGCACCGGCCCGCCCATGATCCGAAGCGAGGGCGCGCAGCTCCAGGGTATCGTGAGCGTGGACGTCGCTGATTCGATCGGCGTGCCGGATTACGTCGCGCGGGCAAAACAGGTGGTCGCCGACAAGGTGAATCTGCCAAACGGTTATCGGCTCTCCTGGGCCGGGCAGTTCGAATACTACGAGCGCGCCAGGGCACGGCTTCAAATCCTGGTGCCGCTGGCATTGTTCCTGATCTTCTTTATGCTGTACGTCCACCGCAAATCGCTCACCGAGACATTGATCGTGATGCTGGCGCTGCCGTTTTCACTGGTGGGCGCCACGTGGCTTCTCGTCTGGCTCGACTACAAACTCAGCGTCGCGGTCGGCATGATCGCCGTGGCGGGGCTCGCGGTGGAGCTGGGCCTGCTGATGATGTTGTATCTGGACATAGCCTGGCGTCGCCATAAATCGCAAGGCCGGCTCAATAACCGCGCCGACCTTGAAGAGGCTATATTCGAAGGCGCGGCACAGCGCCTGCGGCCCAAGCTGATGACAGGGCTGGCCTTATTCATGGGCCTGCTGCCCATCATGTACAGCGACGGCACCGGCGCGGATGTGATGAAACGCATCGCAGCACCCATGCTGGGCGGCGTAGCCTCCGGCCTGGTGCTGGTGCTGATCGTATTTCCCGCTATCTACGCCGTGTGGCGCGGGCGCTTTCTGCCGAAGGGCGCTGAGCGAACACCCGTGGCGGCGGCCTGAACGCCGGTGTAGTGGCGCGCGTGGCGCGAGGGAACATTCGCCATCGCCGCCGCGCGCGGGAGACGCGTTGGACGAACACGTAATTAACTGACCGCGAACGCAATCGGACTGCCGCTCGTCAGAAAAAATGTGCAAAAATGCAGGCACGCAATACCCCAATAACGCCGGGGCCTTATAGTCGCGGCGACTTCAACGCTTGCGCGCCCAAGGAGGCTCAATGTCATTTCTGGATAGAGAACATACCGTCGCCCGGCCAGGCTACAGCCGCTGGCTGGTGCCGCCGGCCGCATTGTTCGTGCATCTTTGTATCGGTGAGGTGTACGCCTTTAGTGTATTCAAGCTGCCGATGACCACGCTCCTCGGCATTGACAAATCCGCCCCTGGCGACTGGGGTTTTACGCAGCTGGCCTGGATATTCAGTATCGCCATTGTTTTTCTGGGTCTGAGCGCCGCCGTTTTTGGGCGCTGGGTAGAGCGGGTGGGACCGCGCAAGGCGATGTTCACGTCCGCTTGCTGCTTTGGGGGCGGATTCGTCGTTTCCTCTCTAGGCGTCTGGGCGCATCAGCTATGGCTGATTTACCTGGGCTATGGCGTGCTGGGCGGCTGCGGCTTGGGGCTCGGCTATATTTCGCCGGTCAGCACCTTGATCAAGTGGTTTCCCGATCGTCCGGGCATGGCGACCGGCATGGCGATCATGGGTTTCGGCGGCGGCGCCATGATCGGTTCTCCGCTGTCCGTGTTGCTGATGGAGTTCTATAGCTCGCCCGAATCGGTGGGTGTCGCGCAGACTTTTCTCACCCTGGGCGTAATCTATTTCGTCTCGATGTGTATCGGCGCCGCCATCGTGCGCGTGCCTGCCGAGGGCTGGAAGCCGGCCGGTTTCGTCGCGCCGGAAAAACCGCAAAAGCTGATTACCACGGCGGACGTGGAAGTCAGCGAGGCGATCAGGACGCCGCAATTCTATTTTTTATGGGGCGTGTTGTTCCTGAATGTCACCGCGGGTATTGGCATACTGGAGCAAGCGTCGCCCATGTCCCAGGAAATGTTCAAGGGCGCTATCGGTGCCGCGGCGGCGGCCGGATTCGTTGGCCTGCTCTCCATATTCAACATGCTGGGGCGTTTTTTCTGGGCTTCCCTTTCCGATTACATGGGACGCAAGATCACCTACACCATTTTTTTCACCCTGGGCATGTGTCTTTACGCTGCCGTACCGTGGAGCGCATCCGTTAATAGCGTGGCGCTGTTCGTGCTGAGCTGCTGCATTATCATGAGCATGTACGGCGGCGGCTTCGCTACCATTCCCGCTTACCTGCGCGACGTCTTCGGCACCATGCACGTGGGCGCGATTCACGGCCGGCTGCTCACGGCCTGGTCGGCCGCGGGCATCGCCGGGCCGGTGCTGGTCAACTACATCCGCGAATATCAGATCAATTCCGGCGTGGCCAGCGCGGACGCATACACCCTGACCATGTACATCATGGTCGGACTGCTGGCGGTCGGGCTGATCTGCAATTTGATGATGAGCCCGGTTAACGCCAGACATCATTATCGCGAGTCCGCGAGCGGCGACGCGCGTGGCACGACCACCCAGGCGGAGACCTAAAAATCATGCGAGAAAATCAACAGCCGGCCGGCGACTCCGACCACCGCACCTCACCGGTGCTGATTGCTATCGCCTGGCTCGCCGTGATGCTGCCGCTGGCGTGGGGGTTTATTTCAACCTTGATCGAGGCGTCAAACCTGATTAGGTAGACCGCGGCCCGGCGCGCCGCCCACCGGCAAATGCGAGTCAGCGCCATCACCGTCCCGGCGCTCATCGAGTCGTCGCTTTCGATATGAGCCTGATAATCGGGTTCACCGCGACGCGTGACAGTATACGCTCTGCATGAGCGACGCGAAAATCATGGCGACGCTTTTGGGTCAGGGAATGATTTCATCGATGGTGATCGATACCCTGACGTTCTCGCGCGTGCCCACCTGCGCGTGTTCGCCCAGCAGGTCGCCGCTTTGGGGCATGGCGTCCCCGCTTTTCGAGATCCGCGCGAGCACGTTCACTTCATCCTCGCCCGACAACTTGAACATCGGCGCCATGGCCGTGGAATCGTCCAGGGTGACTTCCAGCGGGAGGTCGGCCGCGGTGCCGCGCGCGAGCGCCAGCGGCATGCGCGGCCCGTCTATGGCCTGCGCGTAAACGAATACCGTATCTCCGGGCGCGGCGCGTTCGCCAAGCCCCGGCGCAAGGTTGACCGAAACAGTAATGCTGGCTGGTGGCGCCGCGGCGGGTTCAGTATCCCCCGCTGTTTTACCGGCACTGCTGCCCTTTGCTTTATCGGCTGTATTCGCCGGCAGACCAGCAAGGCGCCTGGCCTCGGCGATTCGCTGCGGAAGATCAACGAAGCGATCGACGAGCTCGCCGGGCGCATTCTCAAACAACGTCTGCCACCGCTCGGCCGCGCGGGCGAAATCCCGGGCCTGGAAATCCGCCCAGCCCGCGAGCCACAGCGCCTGCGGATTCTCCGGCTGTATTTTCAGGGCCTGTTCCAGCATGGCCGCCGGCCGTCCCGCGAACTGCTGGCCCTGGGCCAATGACAGGGTCTGCGCGTACGCCGCAAGCAGATCGGGCTCGTTGATTTTCTTCAGTGCGTCCGCGCGCGCGAAGGCGCGGTGCGCCGCGGCATATCGGCCCGTGAGCGTGTGGACTCTGGCGAGCATAATCCAGCCCGTGCGATCTTCAGGGTTTTGTTTTAGCCGCGCCTCGATCACGCCCGCGATCTCTTCGATCGACGGCTGCTTGCCGGAATCCGCGCCCACCGAAGGCAGGGTGGAACTCCCATCCAGCGCGTCAAAACCGGTGCTGAACTGAAGATAAAAGAATACCGCGAGTACGGGCATCGCTATGCCGACCAGCGCGGCCGTCCGGCCAGCGCCGCCGCGCGAAGTGCGCGTGGGCGGGGCCGAATCCTCGGCAACTTCCGCCAGCAGTTCGCGCTCCAGATCCAGCCGCCCACGCTCGTATTGCGCCTGCGTCAGCAGGTCGTTATCCACATCGCGCTGGAGTTCGGCCAGACGCTGCCGGTACAGCGCGCGATTGATTTCGATCCGGGTCGGCCCATCCGCGGCGTCGCCGCGACGATTCAGTAACGGGGGCAATACGAAACTTAAGGCCGCCACAATGAGCAGACCCGCGACAATCCAGAAACCAGTCACGCGTTATTATTCCTTAGGAGTCTCATCGAGCACATCGCGCAAGCGCTGTTGCTCCCGTGCGGACAGGGGCGCACCGTCTTCGCTGCCCGCGTATCGACGGATGCGAAACAACAGTGTCGTCAGGCCGGCCGCGGCCAGCACGAAAGGCCCGATCCACAGCACGTAAGTCAGAGGTTTGAACTGCGGACGGTAAAGCACAAAGTCGCCGTAGCGTGCGGCCAGAAAATCGACGATCTCGGCATCCGTGGCGCCGTCTTTCAGCATCTCCTGAATTTCAGTACGCAGGTCCTTCGCGAGATCCGCGTCCGATTCTGCCAGCGATTCGTTCTGACAAACGAGACAGCGGAATTCCTCGATCAGGGTGTGGTAACGATCCGTCATCGCAGCGTCCATGGCGACCGCCTGCGCCAAAGAGGCGAACCACAACGTCAACCCCAGCATGAACCGCAGGGCCATGCACGACCACACGGAGGTCGTCCATCGCGCCGCGCCGCGCACCTCAGCCCTCGCGCAGCCGCCTGACCAGCGGCAGAATCGTATCGGTCAGAACATCGCCGGTCAGTGGCCCGATGTGTTTGTAGCGGATGATGCCCTGGCTATCGACCACAAACGTCTCCGGCGCGCCGTACACGCCCCAGTCAATTGCCACGCGTCCGTCCTTGTCGAACGCGATCGCGGAGTAAGGGTTGCCCAGTTCGCGCAGCCAGCGTCTGGCGGCTGGACGCTGATCCTTGAGATTCAGACCGTAAATCGGCACCTGGCCGGTGCGCGCCAGTTCGACCAGCACCGGATGCTCGTCGTAACAGGCCACGCACCAGGTCGCCCACACGTTGACCAGACTGACATCACCGGTCAGATCGTGATTGGAAAAGCTCTGCTCCGGCTTCTTGAGTAGAGGAAGTGTAAACGCCGGCGCCGGTTTGTCGATCAGCGGCGACGGCACCATCGAGGGGTCACGATTGAGGCCAAACCCTAAAAATACCACCAGCACCACGAACAGCGCGGCGGGCAGCAGATAGCGGATCATCAACCGGGCTGCGGTTGCGCGGATAAACCTTCGGTGCGCACGGTCTCGCGTTGCGTGCTCACGCGATAACGCTGGTCAGAGGCTGCCAGCACACCGCCGAACGCCATCATCATCGGCCCCAGCCACAACCATTGTACGAACGGCTTGTAGTAAAGCCGCACGCCCCGGGCGCCGCCGTCGGTGGTGGGTTCGCCCAGCGCCACGTACAGATCCCGGGTGAATGTCGAGTCGATGGCCGCGTCCGTCATGGGATTGGTCTGCACGCGGTAAACACGCTTCTCGGGATGCAGGATCGCGACTACCTCGCCGTCGCGGGCCACCTCGACGAGGCCCCGCTCCGCCACGTAGTTCGGACCCGCAACTTCGCTCACGCCCTGAAATGTGAATTCGTAGCCACTCAGGGTCGTACTTTCACCCGGCGCCATGCTCAGTTGCCGCTCGACTTCGAACGCGCTGGCGAAGGTTATGCCGACGATGAATACGCCCATACCCAGATGCGCCACGGTCATGCCGTACATGGCGCGCGGAATCGACGCCAGCGCCTGCGCCCACGGCTTGCCGGCGCGCTGACGGCGCACATGCGTAAAAAGATTCATACCGGCCGAGACCGCCGCCCAGCCCGCCAGCGCGATACCGACCGCCACCAGAATCGTGTTGGTGCCCGCCACGATCAGCGGCACCAGCACACCCAGGCCGATGCCCGCCAGCAACACGTAGCGCAAACGGTGGGCGAGCTCACCGATACGAGACTGGCGCCAGCGCGCCAGCGGCCCCACGCCGATCAGAAACACCAGCGGCAGCATCAGCGGCACGAACACCGCCGCGAAATATGGCGGGCCCACCGAAATCTTGCCGAGGCCCATAGCGTCCAGAAACAGCGGATAAAGTGTGCCCAGGAGGATAGTGGCCGCGGCCGTGACCAATAAAATATTGTTGATCAACAGCGCCGTCTCGCGCGACACCGTATCGAAACCGCCGCCGCCGCGCACCTTTGGCGCGCGCCACGCATAAAGCAAAAGCGAACCGCCGACCACCGCCAGCAGGAACATGAGAATGTAGATGCCGCGCGCGGGATCGGTGGCGAAGGCATGCACCGACACGAGCACGCCGGAACGTACCAGGAAGGTACCCAGCAGGCTTAAACTGAAGGCCAGGATCGCCAGCATGACGGTCCAGTTTTTGAACGCGCCGCGCTTGTCCGTAACCGCCAGCGAATGCATCAGCGCGGTGCCGACCAGCCACGGCATGAACGAGGCGTTCTCCACCGGGTCCCAGAACCACCAGCCGCCCCAGCCCAGTTCGTGATACGCCCACCAGCTGCCGAGCATGATGCCGGTGGTCAAAAACACCCAGGCGACGGTGACCCATGGCCGCGACCAGCGCGCCCACGCCGAATCCAGATGCCCGCCCAACAGTGCGGCTATCGCAAACGCGAACGCCACCGACATGCCCACGTAGCCCATGTACAGCATGGGCGGGTGGATCACCAGACCCGGGTCCTGCAGCAGCGGATTCAGGTCCTGGCCGTCGGCAGGCCCCGGGAACAGCCGCTCGAAGGGGTTCGAGGTCGCCAGCATGAACAGCAGAAACCCGATGCTCACCAACCCCATTACCGCGATTACCCGTGCGCGAAATTCGGGCGGCAGGCTGCGACTGAACAACGTCACCGCAAACGTCCAGCCGGCCAGTACCAACGCCCACAGCAGCAACGAACCTTCGTGCCCGCCCCACACTGCCGAGACGCGATACGGCAGCGGCAGCGCGGAATTGGAGTTGCCCGCCACGTACGCGACGGTGAAATCGTTTGTCACGAACGCGTATGTCAGGCAGGCAAAGGCGATCGCGACGAACAGAAACTGCCCCTGTGCCGCCGGTCGCGCCGCCGCCATCCATTCGGCATTGCCGAACTGCGCGCCCGCCAGCGGAACGATGCTCTGCACCAGCGCCAGGCACAGCGCGATGCTAAGCGCGAACTGACCAACTTCCGGAATCATGGCGCCTCCTCAAGATTATCGCGGGGCACGTAGCCGGGCGAAGCCTCGCCGGGAAGCTTGCCGCCGGCGGCTTTCAGCGAGGCCGCCACTTCCGGCGGCATGTAGTTTTCGTCGTGCTTGGCGAGCACCTCTTCGGCGCGAAACAGGCCGTTCCGATCTATCGTTCCGTGCGCCACAATCCCCTGGCCCTCGCGGAACAAATCAGGTAGCAACCCGGTGTAAACCAGCGGAATGGTCTTGTCTGTGTCGGTCAGTTCGAAACGCACCGTCATGCCAACATTCTGACGTTTGACACTGCCGTTCACCACCAGACCGCCCACGCGGAACATGCGCCCGGGGGGGGCCTCGCCGGCGAATACCTGGCTGGGGCTGTAGAAATACAGCAAATTCTGCTGGAACGCGTACAGCGCCAAGCCGGTAGCGGTGCCCACGCCGATTACCAGCGCGACGATCAGGCCCAAGCGTCGTTTACGTTTTGGCGTCATTGATAGTTAATTGTGAAGCAGTTTTCGAGAGTTCACGCAACAGCTGACGGCGGCGGCGCAGGGCACTTATCAGATTGGCGGTCAACACCACCACGAACACGGCGTATGCGCTCCAAACGTAGAAGGCGTAACCGCCCATGTGAAGGAATTCCAGCACGTCACGTCTGCGCCAGCGCTCGTACCCAGGCGCTTTGACGCTCGCGCACAAGCACGTCGCTACGCGCCCGCAATAATAACACGACGGCAAAATACAGCATGAACGCGGCGACCATGATCAAGAGCGGCCACAGCATGCTCGCGTCCATCGCCGGCGCAGCGAAGCGGCTTATCGTCGGGCCCTGGTGCAAGGTGTTCCACCACGTTACCGAGTAATGAATGATCGGAATGTTGACGACGCCCACCAGCGACAGAATGCCGCTCGCGCGCGCCGCGGTGCGCGGATCCTCGATCGCGCCGCGCAGCGCAATCACGCCCAGATACAGAAACAGCAGGATCAGTTCGGACGTCAATCGCGCGTCCCATACCCAGTACGCGCCCCACATCGGCTTGCCCCACAGCATGCCGGTGACCAGCGCTAAGAACGTGAAAGAGGCGCCCAGCGGCGCACAGTTGGCGGCGATGATGTCGGAGAGTTTCAGTTTCCAGATCATGCCAATGGCCGCGGACGTGGCCATAATCATATACACGAACAGCGACATCCACGCGGCAGGCACATGGATGAAAATAATGCGGTAACTCTCGCCCTGCTGGTAATCGGTCGGCGCCACCACCAGTCCCCAGTAAAGCCCCACCAGCATGCACACCGCGGTTGCGCAGCCCAGCCACGGCAACCAGCGCCCGGATAGATCGTAGAAGTATTTCGGCGAGCCGAGCTTATGAAACCAGATCCACATATTCCCAGATTTACATTATTGAATGTAAAACATTTTTAGTTCAACGCGATCCTTAGGGCCGCCGCGGTGGCGAGTGGCGCCAGCAAGATGCTAATTATGAATATCGCGCCCATGATAGCAAGCTGGCCGCTGACCGGCAGACCCGCCGCGGCCGCGTCCACCGCGCTGGTGGCGAAGATCAGCACCGGCACGTACAGCGGCAGTACCAATAGCGCCAGCAGCATGCCACCGCGCCGCAGGCCGATGGTCAGCCCCACCCCGATCGAACCCACAAGACTCAGTACCGGCGTGCCCAGCGCCAGGGTCGCGAGCAGTTCGGGCAGGGCACCGACCGGCAGATAAAGCATCATCGCCAGCGGTGGCGCGATGATCAGCAGCGGCAGACCCGTCGCCAGCCAGTGCGCGGTGACCTTCGCCAGCACCAGCACGGCCGCCGGCTGCGGGCTTATCAGCATCAGCTCCAGCGCGCCATCTTCGAAGTCCGCCCGGAACATGCCTTCCAGCGCCAGCAGGGACGCCAGCAGCGCCACGACCCACAAGACACCGGGCGCCACGCGGCTCAGCAATGCCGTGTCGGGGCCGATGCCCAGCGGCAGCAAGGTCACGACCAGCATGAAAAACAGCAGCGGATTGGCGAACTCCGCGCGATTGCGATACGCAAGAATCACGTCACGGCGCAGCAACGTCATGTAGGCAGTGCGCATGGTCGGCTGGTTCATACGCCGAGCGTAATCCGTTTGAGCGGGTGGGGGCCCAGATCGATGGCGCGGTGCGTGGTGACAATCAAAAGCCCGCCAGTATCCAGGTGCGCGCGCAGCATCGCCTCGATCTGTCGCGCCGCGTCCGTGTCCAGCGCGGTCAGCGGCTCGTCCAGCAGCCACAGACTCGCTTCCAGCATCAACAGACGCGCCAGCGCCACGCGCCGCCGCTGCCCGGCGGACAAGGTGCGGCACAGGGTGTCCGCCATGTGCCTGAGGCCCACGGCCGCCAGCACATCGTTCGTACTGGATATAGGTTTCGACCTGCCGAGCGCGCTCGCGAAGCGCAGGTTCTCGTGCGCGGTCAGCTCCGGCTTGATGCCGTTGGCATGACCGACGTATCCGATGTCGGCGAGAAACGCAGCACGATCGTCGTCCACATTGCGACCGCACCATTGAATCTCGCCCGCATCGGGCAAGCCCAGCCCGCACAACAGTCGCAGCAGACTGGTTTTGCCGCTGCCGTTAGGCCCTTCGATGCGCAGCGCCTCGCCCGCGCGGAGCGAAAATTCCACCCCACTGAACAATTGCCGGTCGTTACGCGTGCAGGCAAGCTCGCGCACCGTCAGCTCCGCCTTAGTACCGGGATTATCGCTGACTGCCGTATCCATAAAGCGCGCCATGATACGGGAAGCCCGGTGAAAGTGGGCGCCCTTAGCGACGCGGCGGGTGACACCGGCGTTGATCAGGTCTTTTTCCAGCTTCTTATTGCTTGCCGGTTGGGGGGCGCATCGATAAACTTTTTGTATCACAAACCCGCTATCGATGGAGACGCCATGACTACCGTGACGATTTCGCCCAAATTTCAGGTGGTCATCCCGAAGGAGATCCGCGACTCATTGAAACTGGGCCCGGGTCAGCGGGCGCAAAATAACGGCGCTCAGCGCCGCTAAAAAACCCTACCCATGCGGGAAGATTTGCGAGAAGTGGCGCGTCCCTGCGCCCGTTTCGTCCATGAGCCGGGGATGGCTCCCCGACCGTAAGGCCGCCACAGGTGAATGACGACCTCCGCCCGCTCTGCTATCGACCAGCCATACGGCGCGCTGACTGGCCGCTCGGGTAGCTGTAGCCACGCGTTCCGCCTCGATCCCCGGCTTCAAGCGACAAACCGCGCGTGCTTCATCCAGCCCATCCCTGGCCGGGAATCCGTTCCCGGCGTGTCCACAAACGTCCACTGCTCCACCCCCAATCCCGCTCATCTGGAATTCATTTCTCACGTTCCCTAACACATCCATCTAGAACGCCATGATCCCCATCATTCCCTCCCGATCCCGCTCAACAACGTCCGCGACATGCGCGCCTTTCGTGAAAGAGTGTGGATAAAGCTCGAAGAGTGCGGTAGTTTCTAACCGTAACTAACTGTTTAGTCCCGGAATGTGCTGGTACGGATCGAGTTTGAATCGTTGTGGTTCTTGCGTCCGGATTTTGTTGACGTATTCGTAGGGT
>JACCYU010000047.1 GCA_013696315.1 Gammaproteobacteria bacterium
ATCGGCCACCGCCAGTTCGATTACATCTTTTGCCAGATCCACCGCAACGGTTGTAGCATTCATCTCGGACTCCTCTCGTCGGTTACGCTGATGATTAACACCTCCAGCTTGGCACCTCGATGCCGCTCAAAACAGCGGGAGGAGTCCATTCCATCATTGCAGGGACCAATCCACTGCCACAGGAGATAGCGGTCATGCTAAAAGATATTCTCGTTCATGTAGATCATGCTGAACCGTCCAACGCGCCTCTGGAAGCTGCGATTCATCTTGCTGAGAGCTTCAATGCCCATCTTGGCGGGATCCATGTGACCTCGTTGTATCATTATGTGGCCACTCATGATGTCTGGGTAGCAGGGCTGTGGGAGAAGTGCAAAGACGATCTGCGAGCGGTAGCCGAGAGGACACAGGCGCTGTTCACGAATGCATCAGCGCGCGCGGGCGTACTTGGCGAGTGGCATCATGTCGACGGGGATCCGGCAACCACGATCATCGACTACGGCCGCGTGGTAGATCTCATCGTGTTGGGTCAGCCGACTGAGAATGCACCTCCTATAACACGCGAGATCGCGGACAAAATACCGCTGGCGGCAGGCAGGCCGGTGCTCTTCGTTCCAGGCGCCTGGTCCGGATCATTGGGCAAGAGCGTGCTGGTCGCGTGGAATAATAGCCGAGAGGCGGCGCGGGCGGCCAATGATGCACTCGCGCTGCTAAGTGGTGCGGAACAGGTCATCGTCATGGCGGTCGACCCCCCCGCGGACGATGTCGCTCGCGAAGACGCTGACAATGAGATACCCAGCGCCGACATCGCACTGCACCTGGCGCGTCACGGTGTCGAGGCTGAGGCGGCGCGCGATACGGCGGCCCCTCAGTTCGTCGGCGAGAGACTGCTCGAGCAGGCGGAACGTCAGCGCGCCGACCTCATCGTGATGGGAGCGTACGGGCACTCGCGGCTGAAGGAGATCATGCTTGGGGGCGCGACCCGGCACATGCTCATGCATGCGAAAGTACCGGTGCTGATGTCTCACTAGCAGGCTCTCGTAGCTTGAATCCACATTACGATGAACGAGTCCTCCACTGATCGCATGCTAGAAAGGGCTTCGACGCTTACGCGCCGCGCGCGCCACCCGATGCGCACCAGGCGCGCTTCGCTTCTGCGTCATGCTGATCCCGAAACTAGAACACGCAAAGCGGCACAGGATTGCGGTGCAGTGACCGTAAGCGGCCTTGTGGGGCATCGAAGAACCCGGCTTACAGGCGGGTTCTACTTGGGCGACGCCGTGGGGATGAATCCCTCACTTTCCCAGCGTTTGTTATCACGATGATTTGTCCTATCCTGCCATTGACTGAAGGACTTGCCATGAGACGATCCGTTTTAGGCCTGGTGTTTTCCGTGCTGCACGGCATTACCATGCTGTCGAGTGCGTCCGCCGACCCTGCCACGCCGATAAGCTGGCAGGCGAAGATGCGGGCGCTCGGGGCTACGATGAACGAGCTCTTGCCCCAGCTCGTCTCCCGGCATCCGGAGAAGGAGGTGGTGTTCAAGCACGCGCGGACGCTGGCCGAGCTCGCGCATGCCGTGCGCGACGATGCCGCCCGCAAGATGACGCGGCCGTCGGGCGACGCCGACCCGAGCCTGCCGATCCTCGCGAACCAGTTCGTTGAGGACGCTGAGGTCGCGTACGCGGCGGTCAAGAGCGGTCAGCTCGCCTACGGCGTGAGCCTCCTGCGCTCGGTCACCGGCCATTGCATCGCGTGTCACACCCGGCACGAGGCGAATTCCGAGCTTCCGAGCTTCCCGCTGTCGCCGAAAACGAACGCGCTCGGTCGTGTGGAGCAGGCCGACCTGATCACGGAACCCGGCAATTCGACAAGGCCCTCGCCGAGTATCAGGCGATCGTCGCCGACGACCAATTCGCGAAGGCGCATCAGATCGAGTGGGAGCGCGCCGTCCGGCACGGTCTCTCGCTCGCCGTTCGCGTGCAGAAGAGCCCTGCGGCGGCGCTGCGCATCGTCGACAACGCCAGGACGCAAAGCAGCGCTCCGGAGTTCCTCCGCCGCAACGCGGCCCGCTGGGAAGCGGCGTTGAGCAAGTGGCAAGCGGAGAAAGTCGCGGACTCTGACAAGACTTCGGCGGATACAGAGCCGGCGCTCTACGAGGAGATGAGTCGTCTTTTCACGGCCGCTAAGGCCGCGCAGCTGTATCCGAAGGATACTGGCGCGAACATCGAGTACCTGCGCGCGTCCACAACGGCGCACGAGCTGCTCGCGCGCTTTCCCGACAGCAAGCACGCCGCCGAAGCGTTTTTCATCGCCGGCAGCGCGTACGATGTGATCGGCGACCCCATACTCTGGCCGTCGCACGAGCGCTACTTCGAGGCCTGTGTGCGTCGCGCGCCTCACTCTCGGATCGCGGTGCGCTGTTACGAGCGATTCGAACAGTCAGTTTACATCGGCTACTCGGGTAGCGGCGGCACCTTCATCCCCGAGGACATGCAGAAGCGCATGTCAGAACTGAAGCGGATTGCCGAACCCATCGACACGCGCAACGCGTCGCCGCAACCTGAAACTCAAAGCTGAAGTATAAGACGCGAGGATAAGACGCGGCGGTCTACTGCGTTGACGGCGCAAGCCGGCCCGACGTAGCCTCCTCCATCGAGGAAGGTCGGCACCATGGTTGCCCGACTGGCGAGGAACGCCGCCCACGCCGTCAATGGTTCGGTCGCCTTCGTCGCTGGCGGTTGCAACAGCATAGGCACACAAGAGCGAGGATGAAGGTCTGGCCTTCGAATTCGAGATCACGTCATGACCGTCCGCAACTTGCAGTATCTGTTCAAGCCGAGATCGATCGCGGTGTTCGGGGCGAGCGATAGGCCCGGCAGCCTGGGCGCGGTGCTGATGGAGAACCTCTTGAACGGCGGGTTTGCGGGGCCGATCATGCCGGTCAACCCGCGTCACCGCACAGTCAGAGACCAGCCGGCCTACCGAGATGTCGCCGCGCTGCCCGAGGCGCCGGAGCTCGCGGTGATTGCCACGCCGCCGTCCACCGTGCCCAGGATCGTAGCCGAACTTGGCAAACGCGGTACGCGCGCGGCGGTGGTGATCACCGCCGGCTTCAACGCGCACGATGCCGACGGCAAACAGCTTCGGCAGGCCCTGCTGGATTCGGCGCGGCCTCATCTCCTGCGCGTCGTCGGTCCAAATTGCTTAGGGATCATGACGCCGTTCGTGGGGCTCAACGCGAGCTTCGCGCATCTCAATCCCGCCGCCGGCGGCATCGCCTTTATCGCGCAGCCGGGCGCGGTCGTCACGTCCATGCTCGATTGGGCCGTGGCACAGAACGTGGGTTTTTCGCATCTGGTCTCGATGGGCGACATGCTCGACGTCGACTTCGGCGACCTGCTCGATTACCTCGCCACCGACCGCGATACCACGGCCATTATTCTGTACATCGAGGCGGTCACGCACGCCCGCAAGTTCATGTCGGCGGCGCGGGCGGCATCGAGAATGAAGACCGTGATCGTCGTGAAGGCCGGACGTCATGCCGAAGGCGCGCGGGCAGCGGCCTCGCATACTGGGGCGCTCGCCGGCGCGGACAACGTTTACGATACCGTCTTTCGTCGAGCGGGCATGCTGCGTGTTTTAACGCTACAGCAGCTGTTCGACGCCGTTGAAACGTTGGCGATGGGACATCGTCCCGTAAACGATCGTCTGGCCATCGTGACCAATGGCGGCGGCATGGGGGTGCTTGCGACCGACGCGTTGATGCATCACGGCGGCCGACTTGCCGAGCTCTCGCCGGAATCCATGGAACGGCTGAACGCCGTGCTCCCGTCCACCTGGTCGCGCGCCAATCCTGTGGACATCATCGGAGATGCGCCCGGCGGCCGCTACCGCGACGCGATGAACGCGCTAGCTGATGATCGTAATGTGGACGCCACCCTGGTACTCAACTGTCCGACCGCGCTCGCCTCCGCGCAAGAGGCGGCGCAAGCCGTGGTCGAGGCCGCGGCGACTTACCGAAAACATACCTTGCTCACGAGTTGGGTCGGCGAGGGCACGGCGCGCGGGGCGCGCGACTTTTTCGCCAAGCACCGCGTCCCGAGCTTCGAGACGCCGGAGCAGGCGGTGCGGGCGTTTATGCACCTGGTTAGCCATCGCCGCGCCCAGGAACTGTTAATCGAGACGCCCTCCTCGATCCCGGAGACTTTCGATCCGGATCTCGCCCGCGCTCGTGTGCCCTTGAACAAGACGCTGGCTGATGGGCGCAACTGGTTGAGCGAAGCGGAGGCCAAGGAGGTGCTCGCAGCCTATGCGATTCCCGTCGTTCCCACGCGCATCGCGCGCGATCCCGATGAGGCCGCACGGCTTGCCGCGGAGATCGGCGGGACGGTGGTGCTCAAGATCCTCTCGCCGAATATCACGCACAAGTCCGATGTCGGCGGCGTGGCGCTGGATCTACAAGGTGCTACCGCGGTGCGTGCAGCCGCACAAGCGATGCTCGAGCGTACGCGCAAACTACGGCCCCAAGCGCACATCGACGGCTTCACGGTGCAGTCCATGATACGGCGTCCGGGCGCGCACGAGCTGATCCTAGGGGTCGTAGAGGACCATCAGTTCGGCCCGATAATCCTGTTCGGCCGGGGTGGCACGGCGGTGGAGTTAATTGATGACAAGGCCTTGGGTCTGCCGCCGCTGAACATGCGCCTCGCTCGCGAAATGATTGCCGGCACACGGGTTTATCGGCTACTGAAGGGCTATCGCGACAGGCCCGCGGCCGACCTCGGCGCGATCGCTTTGACCTTAATCAAGATCGCGCAGCTCGTCATCGACTTCGCGGAGATCGCGGAGCTCGACATCAATCCGCTGCTCGCCTATGAGAACGGCGTGCTGGCGCTGGATGCGCGTATCCGCGTTAGCGCGACTACACGCAGCGCCGCCGAGCGGCTGGCCATTCGGCCCTATCCTAAAGAGCTGGAGGCGCCGGTACACGTGGACGGCAAGGATCTGCTGGTGCGGCCTATCCGTCCAGAAGATGAGGCGGCATTACAGGTCGCGGTCGGTGGACTCACACGAGAAGAGCTGCGGTTCCGGTTCTTCGCCGCCGTCAAGGCGCTGACACACGCGACCGCCGCGGCGCTTCACGCAACTCGATTACGATCGTGAGATGGCACTGGTGCTCACGACGCGCGGCACCGCGGATCGAACGGAGATCTTTGGGATCGCGCAGCTCATCGCGGACCCGGACATTCAACGGGCCGAGTACGCGGTGTTCGTGCGTCACGACATGCAGGGTAAAGGCGTCGCGACACTGCTGACCCGGCGATTGTTTAACTA
>JACCYU010000048.1 GCA_013696315.1 Gammaproteobacteria bacterium
GAGGTCGATAACACCGATGCCGAAGGACGCCTGGTACTTTGCGACGCGCTCGCGGAAGCCGCGGCCGAGTCGCCGGCCCTGGTCATCGACTTCGCGACTTTGACGGGCGCGGCGCGTATCGCGCTGGGTACCGAATTGCCTGGCTTTTTCACGGCGTCAGAAAGTATAGCCGAGGGTATAGTGAATGCCGCCAGCCGTGCGCACGATCCGGTGTGGCGACTGCCGCTGCACGCGCCCTATCGCGCGCTGCTGGAAAGCGATATCGCCGATCTGGTGAACGCCTCGCCGGAGCCTTACGGCGGCGCGATTATCGCAGCACTGTTCTTGCAGGCATTCGTGCCGGCAGATATTAACTGGCTGCATTTCGATGTCATGGCGTGGAACCTGCGCGCCAGGCCAGGCCGCCCAAGAGGCGGCGAGGCCATGGGCATGCGCGCCGTGTTCGAATATCTCTGCCAGCGGTTCCCGCCGCATGAAGCTTGACCGTACCGTCTCCATTGCGCCGATGATGGCGCGCACCGACCGGCATTTTCGCTATCTGGCGAGGCTCATTACGCGCCACGCGTTGCTGTATACGGAAATGATTACAACCGGAGCGCTGCTGCGCGGGGACACGGCCCGTTACCTCGCCCACGACGACGCTGAACATCCGCTGGCGTTGCAGCTCGGCGGCTGCGATCCGGGAGATCTGGCGCGTAGCGCGCGGCTTGCCGAAGCGGCCGGCTTCGATGAGGTGAATCTCAACATCGGCTGTCCCAGCGACCGTGTGCAGGCGGCCCGCTTCGGCGCCTGCCTGATGGCGGAACCCGAACTGGTGGCGGACTGCGTGGCCGCCATGCGCGCAGCGGTGAAGCTGCCGGTTACGGTGAAAACCCGCACTGGCATCGACCGGCAGGATTCGTATGAGAACCTTTCACGTTTTATTACGACCGTGGCCGCGGCCAGTTGCGGCACGTTCATCATCCACGCGCGCAAAGCCTGGCTGCGTGGCCTGAGTCCGAAGGAGAATCGTGACTTACCGCCGTTGCGCTATGACGTGGTGCATAGCCTGAAACGGGAGTTTCCCGAGCTTGAAATCATATTGAATGGCGGCGTCACCTCACTGGATCAAGCGCACGGGGAACTGATGCATGTAGACGGCGTGATGCTCGGCCGCGAGGCGTATCAGAATCCGTTTTGTCTGGCGGAGGTGGATCGACGATTCTACGGCGACAGCGCCGCGCCACGCACGCGGGAGCAGGTGCTGAGTCAATTCATTGCCTATGTCGAACGGCAGCTAATGCACGGTGCGCCGCTCTCGCAAATCGCGCCCCACATGATGGGGATCTTCCACGGGCAGATGGGCGCGCGACAGTGGCGCGGTTGCCTGAGCAGACTGGTCAACGAGCGGCGCGACGATATCAGGGATATCGACGACGCGCGAAGTCGGATGGACTCGATGAACAAGGTCAGCGCGGAAGAGGCGATGGAATGCTCAAGCCCGCTTTAACGTTCGGGTTCGTCACAGCGTCAAATTCAATCGCTATGGAGAGTCGGTCGGGTTGATCGCTGCTTACCGTTAGTGTTGCGCTCTGCCACAAGCCTTAGAGCAGATCCTCGACAGCCTTGCGCTCCTCGCGCAGTTCGCGTTCGCTTGCCTGCATTTTCTTGGTGCTGAATTCGTCGATTTCCAGGCCCTGCACAATTTCGTAGTGGCCATTGGCGCAGGTAACGGGGTAGGAGTAAAGAATGCCGGGTTCAATGCCGTAGCTGCCGTCGGACGGAATACCCATGCTGACCCAGTCGTCTTCGGGCGTGCCGTGCACCCAGTCCTTGATGTGATCGATCGCCGCGGAGGCCGCGGAGGCCGCGGACGACGCGCCGCGCGCCTTGATGATCGCCGCACCGCGCTGCTGTACGGTTGGCATGAAATCGTCGCGATACCAGTCCTGTGCCACTAGTTCGTGTGCCGCTTTGCCGTTGACGTGGCAGTGGCTAATGTCCGGGTATTGACTGGCCGAGTGATTACCCCAGACGATCATGTGCTTGATGCGATTGATGTGGGTGCCGGTTTTCTGCGCCAGCTGACTCAACGCCCGATTGTGATCCAGCCGCATCATGCAGGTGAACTGACGCGGATCGAGATCCGGCGCGTTGGCCGCGGCGATCAGCGCATTAGTGTTGGCCGGATTGCCGACCACGATGACTTTTACGTCCGGCGAGGCTTGGTCATTGATCGCCTTGCCCTGCGGTCCGAAGATCTTTCCGTTCGCGCTGAGCAGATCGGCGCGCTCCATGCCAGAGCCGCGCGGCTTCGAACCCACCAGCATCACGTAGTCGACGCCGTCGAAGCCCTCAACGGTTTCCGCCGTGGTAATGACATCATTGAGCAGCGGAAACGCGCAATCGCGCAGCTCCATCTCTACGCCTTGCAGGGCCGCGAGCGCGGGCTCGATTTCGACGAGCTGCAGGATTACCGGCTGGTCCGGACCCAGCATATCGCCGGCGGCGATTCGAAACGCCAGCGCATAGCCGATGTTGCCGGCCGCTCCGGTTATAGCGACGCGTGCGGGTTTTTTCATGGGTTTACCTCGTGTTTTCTAACTTTGTAAATGACTGTGCCGTCGAATGGGGAACTCAAGAACGAATCGCGGTGGTTCGCGGGCAAGGTCGGCTCGCCTTGCACGCAACATAAACGCTAGGCTATAAACGCGCAATACCCGTGGCTCATTTGCGCGATACGGTGTGGATGGCACGACCTATCGGTACGCATAAAGAACCGGTGTGGCGCCACAGCATCACGCCGATTAGTCCACTCGGGTGGGTTAGGATCGCGCTATGGGGTCCCGAACGTCCATCTGCACGGCCAGCACTTCGGCGATGGCGCGACGATAAGCCGGGTCGGCCTTTGCGGAAATGCGAGATCTACTGCGGCTGAATGTCTTTCTTGGTGACCCACATCGCGCTAACCGAAGATGCGCTGACGACAGCGCCGTATCTTTCAGGTCTTGCTGCCAGGTTAAAGTCGTAACGTCGTATTGGCGCGATCATTAATCAAATAGAATATCCGCTTCCCTTTAATCAAAGAACTCAAACAAACGGAGAAATCCATGACGTTACAGGAGTTGCGCTATCTCGTCGCGTTGGCCGACGAAGGGCACTTCGCCCGGGCGGCGGAACGCTGCCACGTAGGTCAGCCGACTTTAAGCACACAGTTGAAAAAACTGGAGGAATTCCTGGGCGTTGCCCTGTTTGAGCGTGGCAAGCGGCATGTGATACCCACGCCGTTGGGTGAGGCTATTATCGCGCAGGCGCGCATCGTGCTGGAAGAGGCAGGCAAGCTGCGACAGCTTGCGGATCACGGTCAGGATCCGATGAAGGGTCCATTTCGTTTAGGGATAATTCCCACACTGGGCCCTTATCTGTTGCCGCACCTGTTACCGACGATTCACGCCATTTACCCGGAGCTGCGCCTGTTGCTGCGCGAAGATCTCACGCGCAATCTGCTTGCGCAGTTGCGCGCGGGCAAACTCGATGCGCTGCTGCTGGCGCTGCCGATAACCCACGACGGTCTGGAGGTCGCGCCACTATTCGAGGAGCCATTCGTCGTGGCCATGCCGGTCGATCACGCGCTCGCGCGACGCCGCCAGATACCGCTGCATGAGCTGCATCAGCACGATGTATTGCTGCTCGAAGAGGGCCACTGTCTGCGCGAGCAGGCGCTGGATATCTGTGGCACTAACCGCAGCGACACAGGCGAGGAATTCAAGGCGACGAGCCTGGAAACCTTGCGCCAGATGGTGGCGGCCGGCGCCGGCTGTACATTGTTACCGGCGCTGGCGGCATTGCCCGCCGCCGGCCAGCCGATGAAGGCGATGATCGAGATACGCCCGTTCGCGGAGCCCGTGCCTAGCCGCTTAATCGGCCTCGTTTGGCGGCGGAGCTACCCGCGCGTGAAGATTGTCCATAACCTTCAGCAGATCGCGCACGATCATCTACCGGCGGGCACGCTCAGGATTAATTCACGACGCGGCCACTGAAGTCGCACTCAATTAAACTGAATCTTCACAATCTCAAGGCGAGCTTATGCAACCAAGTATTCTGATTACCGGCGCCAATCGCGGCATCGGGCTGGAGTTTGTCAGGCAGTATGCGAAGGCGGGCGCGCGCGTATATGCGTGTTGTCGCGAACCGGCGAAAGCCACCGGGCTCGCCGAACTGGCGGATGCGTCGGCTGGCGCCGTAAGCGTACACCGGCTCGATGTGACCAATGCGGATCATCGCGCATCGCTGGTCGAGGCGTTGCGCGATGTCTCAATCGACATCCTAGTTAATAACGCCGGCGTATACGGACCGCGCGACGCGGATTTTGGCCAGACCGACGAAAACCGCTGGCTGGCGACGTTTGCGGTAAATGTCATCGCACCCATGCAGCTTTGCGAAGCGCTGGTCGAAAACGTCGCGCGCAGCCGGCGCAAGGTAATCGCCAGCATAAGCAGTCAGATGGGCAGCATCGAGGACAATAGCTCGGGCGGCCACTATGTTTACCG
>JACCYU010000049.1 GCA_013696315.1 Gammaproteobacteria bacterium
GACGCAAGAACCACAACGATTCAAACTCGATCCGTACCAGCACATTCCGGGACTAAACAGCTAGTGGGCAAAATCCTGCGCATTACGCGCGATGGGGGCATCCCGCCGAATAATCCTTTTATGGGCGCCAACAGCGCCCGCTGCGCGCTGACCGGCCGCACGACCGCGGGCAAGCATTGCCAGGAAACGTTCGCTACGGGGTTGCGCAATCCGTTTCGCATGGCTTTCGATCCCAATGCGGCTTCGACCCGCTTTTTTATCAACGACGTCGGGCAAATCACATGGGAAGAGATCAACCTCGGCCAGGCGGGGGCGGATTACGGCTGGAACCTGCGCGAGGGTCCGTGCCCCACGGGCCAGTCACTGGCCGGACACGTATACCGGCGCCTACTTCTACGCCGATTACGACTGCGGCAAGATATTTACGCTGAAAAAACAGGCGGGCGGCGCATATGCGGCGCTGCCGTTCGCCACTGCGCTCGGCAAGCAAAGCGCCGTGCACATGGCGTTTGGTCCACATGAAGGCAACGAGGCGCTTTTTTACACGACCTACGGAAACGGTGGCCAGGTGCGCCGCATCACCTTCACGGGTTCTGCCAATCGCGTCCCCAGCGCGGTCGCTGACGCCAGTCCGCGCTTCGGCAACCTGCCGCTGGAAGTGGCCTTCGATGCTTCGCACAGCAGCGATCCCGACGGCGATGCGCTGACCTATGAATGGTCGTTCGGCGATGGTTCTCCGCCGGAATTCGAACAGGCCGTCACGCACGCGTACACCACCGCTGGCACTTATTTCGCAACATTGACCGTCACCGACGAGCCCGGCGCGCAGGTGCAGACCAGTGTTCGCATAGACGCAGGCAACAACGCGCCGTCGGTAACGGTGCTGTCACCGACTGCCACCACACGCTTTCGCGTTGGGCAGCCGCTGACCCTACGCGCCAGTGCCGTGGACGGCAACGGCCAGAGACTGCCGGACAGCGCGTTCAGCTGGACCGCACTTTTGCACCACAACACCCACACGCACCCGTATCTGAGTTCGCAGGTGGGTAATGACATTGTCATCAATGCGCCGGCACCGGAGGATTTGGCGGCCACGCTGACAAGCTACCTGGAACTCCGGCTGGTGGTCACGGACGCGCGCGGCCTCAAGACCACGGTGGTCCGCAATATCTTGCCCAGGCGCGTGCTGATCCGGCTCGCGACCTCTCCTCCCGGGCTGCTGCTGAAAGTCGATGGCAAGGGCATGCGCGCACCGCACGCGTTCACTTCCTGGTGGGGTTACCAGATCAGGATTATAGCGCCGGATCAGACCAGCGCCGCCGGTCGTCGATGGGTGTTCAAGGCATGGTCGGACGGTCGCGCGCGCAATCATGTTATCGTCACGCCCGCTGCGTTGCGCGGCTACGGGGCGACGTTTCGATAACTTCTTCCGGGCGCGCGGATTTCGATGCTGCCTGGACGCGAGCCGTTAGCGTAGTCAGCCGTTACACACGCGACGCTGGCGGCACGATCCGAGTTCCGCGCCATGGATTGTGACGTCAAGCAGGCCTAGATCACTGGGATAATGACGTACGCGTGGCCGGCAAGCCCCGACTCGAGACAAACGTTATTTTTACGATTTGATGTCTCCGACTGTCAACGACTTAACAGTTGCGGCCAGAGCGCTTGATCGCTAGGTATAGACGGTGACTGAAGCACAGGCCCGCCGTGAGCGTCATGCCCCCGCACAGCTTTATGCGTTAATTGATAATAGCCACTTGTCGGGGAAAATTGCCGTCGGTCGGCGCGATTGGTGACAAGAATTCGAGGGGGAAGCTACATTTCGAATTTGTGTTCGTCCAGACACGGATCACGCCACGCGTACCACACCGGCAGCGCATATAACGAACTTCATGACCATTCGAGAAGTATCTGATGTTCCCACGGGGGGGCCAGCGAGGATGCCGGATACAGCTGTCGCGACCTGGCGAGACGTTGATGCGGCATTGTGTCCCATCATCGGCCAGGGTGGTGTTGCCGCGCTCTTCAAACGGAGCCTGTACCTGACGCGCGTCGACTACCCCTGGTTGTTGGCGGTATACGACGGCGCTGTCCCGCCTGATGAGTTCACCGCCTTGTACACGGCGCTATCGCAGCAACCGAGCGCGACCGCCGCGGCCGCAAACGGCGCATTGGAGCAGACCTTCTACGATCAACTGGCCAATCTGATCGGCGGGTCACTGACCGAGCGGCTGCTTGGCTCCATTTTAGATAACGCTTCAAGCAGCCGTACCACACAGGATACCTCGGCATGACTACGAGCAAAGCGACTATCAAGCGCCTAGGATCGGGCGTACCATGGATGGACGAGGTGCTCGGCGGCGGTCTGCCAGAGTTCTCGTTCAATCTCATCGTAGGAGCGCCTGGCTCCGGCAAGACAACACTGGCGCACCAGATCATGTTCGCGCTGGCCACGCCCGAGCGCCATGTGCTCTACTTCACGGTGCTGGGCGAGCCGCCGCTGAAAATGTTGCGGTACCAGCAGCAGTTCGATTTCTTCGATAGTGAGAAAGTTAACCGCGCAATCCGCTTCTTCAACCTCGCCGACGACACCGCGGCCGGCGACCTCGACAAGGTGCTCTCACGCATCGTAGCCAAGGTCGAGGAGTATGAGCCGTCCTTGATTTTCGTCGACTCTTTCCGTTCGATGGTGCTCGCCAGTCAAAACGAGGGTAACTCGTTCCTCACGTTGCAGAAGTTCATCCAGGAACTCGGCATGTTGATGACGAGCTGGCAGGCCACGACGTTCCTGATCGGGGAATACGTCGCCGAGAGCGATCCGAACCAGATTTTCACCGTCGCCGATGGACTGATCTGGTTGCGCCAGAGCGTGCAGCGCAACTCCGTGGTCCGAAAGATGGAGATCATGAAGATGCGCGGGCAGCCCACGTTGCCGGGGCTTCACACGTTTCGCATCAGCACCGCCGGCATCAACGTGTTCGCGCCCCCGCAACTTCCCATACCGAACGGAGATGAGTCGCCCGCAGCCGTTCGGTTGCGGATGGGCGTGGCCGGTCTGGACGAAATGATGGGCGGCGGCCTGCCACGCGGCTACTCGTTGCTGGTCGCGGGCCCGTCTGGATCGGGCAAGAGCATCATGGCTTCGGCCTTCCTGGCCGAAGGGGCGCGCAATGGCGAGACCGGCGTCATTGCGGCCTTCGAACAGCGCCCCAACCGGTCACGCGGTCAGGCAATGGCCGACCTTATCACCAAAGGCGTGGTCGGCGTAGTCGACACCCGGGCGTCGGATTTGTCGGTCGACGAGATTGCGAAGCTGCTCATCGCAGAGATCGGCCGGCTAAAGGCGACCCGCGTCGTCATCGATTCGCTGTCGGGCTTCGAGCTCGCCCTGGCGCCCACCTTCCGCGACGACTTTCGCGAATCCATGGCGCGCCTGGTGTCGGCACTGGCGAGTACCGGTGTCACGGTGATGATGACATCGGAGTTGGAAGACCGCTACAGCGACCTGCGCTTCAGCCCTTACGGCACGGCCTTTCTGACCGACGCGATCATCGTGCAGCGTTACATCGAGGTCAACAGCCGGTTGCAGCGGGTGATCGCAGTGGTGAAGGTGCGCGCCAGCATGCACTCAAGCGAGCTGCGTCTGTTCCATATCGATGACGATGGTCTCGTGATCGGCGAGATGCTTCCCGACCACGAAGGACTGCTGGGCGGCAGGCCCACCCGACGTAAAGGGGTGAGCGGCTGCACCGTTGGCGCGGAGGAAGGCTGAGCGCACCGCTGCGCGTTCAGCTCCGTGAGCGACCATAGCGATGAAGTGGCCGCGGCGGTTCAAACGCTGCGCTCGCTCAACGAGCAAGCGGATGGCGTGCGCGCGGAACTGGTGAGGTTGCGGCGCGAGTTAGCGGAGGCACAGCAAGACCTGAGCGCGAAGGGATCCGCCAAGCTTGTGGAAGCAAACGAGCACCTGGTGCTCGCTGCACTCGATGCCCAGACCATGGCCGAGACGGCAGTGATCGACCTCGATAAGTTGGCTCGCTCCAGCCAGCGCGATCCGCTGACGGATACGCCCAACCGCGCGCTGATGCTCGACCGGCTGGAAAATGCTATCGCCCTGGCGCGACGGCATGGGACGCGCATCGGCGTGCTGTTTCTCGACCTCGACGATTTCAAACCGATCAACGACACACTGGGCCATGCGGTCGGCGACGCGGTGTTGCAACTGGTAGCACGGCGTCTGGAGTCGGTTGTACGCCACTCGGACACCGTCAGCCGCCACAGCGGGGACGAGTTCCTGGTGCTGCTGGCCGAAGTGTCGCAGGAGTCTGGCGCGGGCATGGTCGCCGCGAAGATACTATCGGCTCTCGCCGCCCCCAGTCGTGTGGGCGAGCATGTGCTTCGCCTGTCTGCGAGCGTTGGCATCGCCCTCTATCCCGACGATGGCGAGGACGCGGCGACCCTCATCAACCGAGCTGACGAGGCCATGTACCGGGCCAAGCGATGTGAGCATGGCAGTTTCGAGTTTTACACCGAGGAGATCTCGAGCAATCGTAGCCTGGAGCCGTCCACGGTCGACGTGAAAACCGTCACGTAATACCTGCTGCCACGGGATTAGCCAACGACAAAAATCTGCAACCGTCTTAAACTCAAGCACCGGGCGTTATCAGGAGAAATCAGCCTTTCCTCTGATCGCGGTCGCGCCAGGTGGTCCAGAAGTAAGCTACACAGGCGCGGTGAAGCGGAACTCCGCGTGATTCAGCCAGCGAGCGGACCCCGCCGGGCTTCTCCTCTCTGCGGGGTTTTCAGTTTCAGGCCGCGAGGCATTCAACGAACTTCAGACTCAAGACCCGC
>JACCYU010000050.1 GCA_013696315.1 Gammaproteobacteria bacterium
GTCGATCTGGCGTCGTAAACACGGCGGGTCGGTGTTCGGCGATTACGTGCAGGTACTCCACGTACAGGTACTGTCGCTCATCGGTCTCAAGCCGATATTCCGGATTACCCTTGTTTCTCGATCTACCAGCTATCGAAAACGCTTGACATGGGGGCCCGCCAAGGAGCACCCAGATATCCTCACCGCAGAGCGACTCAGTAATGCGATTATGAACCGAAGCATGATCCTGTTTCCCCAATTCCACGCACCATGCCTCACTGCGCGCCCTCCGAGCTTGATGCGGGTAAGCGTCAAAAAGCAATTTCAGTCGTTCAGTGAAAGAAGCATCAGATTGACGCAGTGTGGTGTAGTAGTCATCCGGCGCCTGCCCAGCCTCAAACTGCCGGAAGAAGCTACGGAACAAGAGCGTTTGATGTGCGCATTTGTCCTTCTCTACTGAAAGCGCGACCTTAAACGGACGAATCTCATTTTCTCTTCGTAGCGACGAGAATCCCTCTCCAAGTCCACCAGGGCCAGCGAAAAGATCTATCACTTTGACACCTTCAGACATATGTCTTTTTCTTATCATGAGTAACCGGGATGGATCTAACGATGTTTACAAATTCGTTGCTGTTCGGCGGCGTGCCGTGAGTATTGTCGCCACGCAGCATACAGCAGCTTTTTCGAGTTGGAGTATGACAAGGAACTAGGCTATCCCCGGAATCCTCAGCGGCGCGGCCCTCTGGTGTAGTCGCGGCAGACTAAACACACGGAGAAGTTTTCGGCCGGTCTTATGGTCGCCCGGGGAGTAAGGTGCCCAAGGCAAGTCGATCAGCGTCCCCACGTGCAAGTCACCAAAAAGCACGCGCACCAAGCGGCTGCTCACGCTCAGGGTTTCCTCTTTGAGGAGGATCAGCGCGCCGCATCGCTCTACGAGTATGAGGTAAATTTTCACAACCAGATCAAAGCCCGGCTTCTCGACACGGGCGCTGTTATTCAGATTATCCGCGAAACCACCATTGCGCCGGATGATTTTCTGAACTCGCTGGGCAAGCGGAGGCGACGAGTAGATGATCCGGCAACGATCGCATGGAATCTCTGTACGGCGACTGAACATCGAAACGAGGATCAGAATTGCGTTTTTGGTTTGCTTGTCTTTTTGTTGGGTCACGCTTTTCAGAGTTTCCAGCTGTTCGTCGACCATTGGAGTTCTCCGCGTGTTTTGGCCCACTAGCCTGGCGCGGTTATAGTGTCGAGATCCGGTTACTTCATTAACTTGAGATCAGTCGCATTGACCTGCGTATGCCCATTGAATAGAGCAATGCGTCGTGCATTAGAACTTGCGCACCCATTTTGCCGCATCATCTTTCGCCCCGACTAACAATGAATTTCACCCTGCGCGCCACTGATGGCGCCGCGCGCCGCGGCCGTCTGCGCTTCGCCCGCGGCGAGGTGGATACGCCTGCGTTCATGCCAGTCGGCACCTATGGCACCGTGAAGGCGATGACGCCGGAGGAACTGCGTGATATCGGCGCGCAGATCATTCTGGGCAACACGTTTCACCTCATGCTCCGGCCAGGTACGGAAATTGTACGCGCGCACGGCGGCCTGCATCGGTTCATGCACTGGGACGGGCCGATCCTGACGGACTCCGGCGGCTTTCAGGTGTTCAGCCTGGCCGCGAGCCGCACGCTCACGGAGGCGGGCGTGCACTTCCGTTCGCCGGTCAACGGCGACGCGGTGTTTCTAGATCCGGAGACGTCCATGCGCGTGCAGTGCGATCTTGGTGCCGACATCGTGATGGCGTTCGACGAATGCACGCCGTATCCGGCAACCGAGGCGCAGGCGCGCGAATCCATGGAATTGTCGATGCGCTGGGCGCGACGCAGCCGGGCCGCGCATGGCGATCTACAGGATACCGACGCCGCGGCGGCGCTGTTCGGCATCGTGCAGGGCGGGATGTACGCGCATCTCCGGCGCGCGTCGGTGGAGGCGCTGATGACGATCGGTTTCGACGGCTACGCGATCGGCGGTCTCGCAGTGGGCGAGAGCGCGTCCGAGCGCGGCGAGGTGCTGGCGGGGATCATCGACGAGTTGCCGCGCGAGCAGCCGCGTTATCTGATGGGCGTGGGCACGCCCGAGGATATCGTGGCGGCGGTGCGCCTTGGGGTGGACATGTTCGACTGCGTGATTCCGACCCGCAACGCGCGCACGGGTTTTCTTTATACGCACAGTGGTCTTGTCCGCATCCGCAACAGCCGTTACAAAAACGATCTGACGCCGCTGGACGAACATTGCGGCTGCTACACCTGCCGGCACTACTCGCGCGCCTATCTGCGGCATCTGGATCAGTGCCGGGAAATACTCGGTGCGCGGCTCAACACCATCCACAACCTTTACTACTATCAGCAGCTCATGTGCGGGTTGCGTGAGGCGATCACGCACGGCGACCTGGACGATTTCGCGGCGAGGTTTTACGCGGCCCGCGCGCAGGTGTAATAATGCGCGACTTCGAAAAGCCCCGAACCTTAGACCACACCTATGAGTTTTCTTATCAGTCAAGCGCACGCGCAGGCCGGCGGGCCGGCCGGCGGCGGCATAATCGAATTCGCCGTCATGATCGGGATTTTCTTCGCCATCATGTATGTCATGATTATCCGGCCGCAGTCCAAGCGCGCGAAGGAACACAAGCAGTTGCTGGAATCGCTCACCCGCGGCGACGAGGTGGTGACCTCCGGCGGCGTGCTGGGCAAAGTGACCGACGTGGGCGAGAGTTTCGTGCAGATGGAGGTCGCCAGCGGCGTGGACATCAACGTGCAGAAGCAGGCGATCGCGGCGGTGATGCCCAAGGGCACGATCCGCGCTGACGCGTCCGCGGACAGAAACAAACCGGAAAAAACCCGCAAGGATAAGGCGAAGAACGCGTCACAGACCTGAACGCATCGCGGAGCCGACAGTCGTGCCACGCGAGTGCGGCGGCGGTCGGTGAGCCACGGGTTATGCCCGTTGACTCGAAGCAGTCAAACCGATAGCGGTCATTAGGTCGCACCCAATATAAATATGTCTGGCTGCCTACGCGGAACGGCCCGTGCCGCACCGATCTCCATCGTCACGAATATTTCGCAAGCTAATGATAATTATAGTTTCAACACAGTCATTGCCTGAATAACCACGCCCACAGTCCACGCCCGTTATGATGAATCATTACCCCTGGTGGAAAAATCTCCTGATCTTAGGCGTCATGCTCATCGCCACGCTTTATGCGCTGCCGAATCTGTATCCCGAAGACCCGGCGGTGCAGATTTCGCCCGAGCGCGGCGCGCTGGAGCCCGGCTTGCAGGCGCGCGTGAGTGCATTGCTGAAGGATGACGGCATCGAGGCGCGGTCGATCGAGCGCGCGGAGGGCCAGTTGCTGGTGCGTTTCGGCGGTACAGACGAGCAGCTCGAAGCCAGGGATGTTCTCTCCACAGCGCTTAGCGGCGACTATGTGGTGGCGCTCAATCTCGCGCCGGCCACCCCCGGCTGGCTGCGCGCCATAAATGCGAGCCCCATGAATCTGGGACTGGACTTGCGCGGCGGTGTGCATTTTCTGCTCGAAGTGGACATGCAGGCCGCCGCGCAGAAGACACGCGACCGTTACGAGGACGAGTTCCGCAATCTGCTGCGTGAGCGGGATATTCGCTATCTGGGCGTCAGCCAGGGCCGCAGCCGTGTGGCTATCGATTTTTCCAGCGCGGCGTCGCGCGACCGGGCGTTGTCGGTGCTCGACAATGAATACAGCGAAACCCTGACGTTCGAGGAAACCGGGTCAGGCAATAATTATTCACTCGTCGCCCGGCTGACGGAGCCGGCGCTGGAAGAAATCCGCCGCTTCGCGCTGGACCAGAACATCACCACCTTGCGCAACCGGGTCAACGAACTGGGCGTGGCGGAGCCTGTGATTCAGCAGCAGGGCCAGACGCGCGTGGTAGTGCAGCTTCCCGGCGTGCAGGACACTGCGCGGGCCAAGGACATTCTGGGCGCGACCGCGACCCTTGAGTTCCGCATGGTGGACGAGCAGGGCGATGCCCTGGCC
>JACCYU010000051.1 GCA_013696315.1 Gammaproteobacteria bacterium
ATCCACAAAGTGTTCGAACTGCGGCGCAAAGTACGCATGGTCGCAACACCAACCATGCACCAGCAGCAAGGGCGGTGAGGCGCTGCCCGCCTCAACATGGAACAACGCTACGCCATCGCGCTGCAACAGGTAATAGCGCGCGTAAAGAATCACCAGCACACCGAAACTCAAAATCAGCAGGGCGAACAGCAGCGCGAGCCCGTCCAGCCGAAACGATGCGTTCAGTCCCAGCGCGGGAATCCAGGGCCAGTCAGCCTCGATCGCTTCGCCGGCAAAAACGCCTGGCGCGAGTCGCAAAAGCAAGAGCAGCGCCGGCGCAGTGATCGCAGCCGCGGCCCACGCACAGGCGTTGCGGCCGCGGGGTACAAGTACTGCCGGCAGCCACGCGGTCAAAAGTGGCAGCAGTGCGATGATCGGCAGTGTCATACAGGTCTATACCAGATGCGGACAACGCTCAAGCCTGGCTACGCAATCGAGCTCAGTAAGGAAGCTCTGAACAAGTGTCATTTCGAAGCTTTTCACTGTATTCAGGATAAACTCCGCGAGAAATCTTTCGCCGTAAAGAAACTAGTTGATTCATGGAGTTACAGGATCTCTCTCTCAGGCCGAGATGACAGAGTGTGGCTTGATCGGAGGCTCCCCAATGTCTCGGCGTGGCGCTTTTCACAAAATCTACCGCAAGCTCATCCATATCTTCAACTTCGGCGGCGTAGAGCCCGCAAACCCCCGCACGTTGTGCTGGCGTTTGCAGTGCCGCCGATCCAGATGCAGCAGGACACCGGGCACTCTCAGCTATTGTCCTTTCGTTGCAGAGAAGTTATCAGGCAAGCGAATGACTCGTTGAGGATCCTGGTGGCTGCGCAACCCGGCGTCGGAGGTTATATCATTACGGAAGCCTACGCTGCGCACTATTTTCGCGCGGTTCAGGAGGCGCCGGAATGTTCTTCGTTCATTGTCATTGCACTGATCCCGACGGGCTCAGCGTGAAACTAAAAGTAGCGCCCTTATCCGGCTCCCCCTCGGCCCACACCCGGCCGCCATGCCGCGCCACGATTCGCTCCACAATGGCCAGGCCGATCCCCGTGCCCTCGAATTCTTTTGCCGAGTGCAGCCGCTGGAATACTCTAAAGAGCTTATCCGCATACCGCATGTCGAAACCCGCGCCGTTGTCGCGTACGAACAGGATTAGATGCCCATTCTCCTCCCCGGCACTACCGACCTCGATTTCCGCTGGCTCGCGATGACGGGTGTACTTCACCGCATTGCCCAGCAGGTTGGCGAACACTTGCTTGAGCATCGCGCGATCGCCAGTCGCCGCAGGCAGCGAGCGGATGTGCCAGGCAATGTCGCGATCATGGGTGGTCATTTCCAGGTCGCGCATAACTTCTCCTACCAGGTCCGCCAGTTCGACGTTGCATTCCTGCATCCCGACCCGTCCCATGCGTGAAAATGCCAGTAGATCGTCGATCAGTTGGCCCATCCGCAGACTGGCGTCTATAACCACCTGCACATAGCGCTCTGCATCGGGAGACAGCTGCCCCGCGGTATCCTCCACTAGCATTTTAAGGTAGCCGTTGATGTGTCGGAGCGGCGCCCGCAGGTCGTGAGACACGGAATACGAAAACGACACCAGCTCGTGGTTCGCCGCTTCGAGTTGGGCGGCCCGCTGCTCTAGCGTGGCGTTCAGTGTCTGGATTTGTCGCTCGCTTTCTTTTTGTTCAGTGACATCTTCAGAAATCCCCAGCAAATTGCGTGGCTCGCCATGCTCATCCAGGATCGGCACCTTCCTGGTGTGCAGGATCCGAGTGCCCTTGCCGCGGGTTTGAATCGGCTCCTCGGAGATATCCACCACCGTGCTGCCCATCAGCACCTCGCGGTCCCTGGCGGTGAAGGAATCAGCTTGTTCCGTGGGGAACACGTCATGGTCGCACTTGCCGAGCAGGTCATCCCGCGCATAGCCCAGCAGTTCCTCCCCGGCGCGGTTCAAGCGCACAAACCTGAGGCTCTGAGCATCCTTGACGAAGACCATGTTGGGGATGTTCTCGATCACCGAATCGAGAAAGTGGTTCGCCGCCCGCAGTTCCTTGTTGGCCGCATCGACCCTGGCATTGAGTGACTGGAGTTCTTCGTGGCTGCGGTTGAGTTCCCTGTTGCGCTGGATGGCGGCGTCGTAAGTTGACAGCAGCAGGTTGAGGATCTGCACACGATCGGCTCTGATGACATGCTTTTGGCCGTTGAAATGGATGTCGACCCCGGACCCACATCGTTCACCCGCCGCGTTTCCCGATTGAGGAGCACGTAGCGTACGCGACCGAGCAGATAAAACTCGTCATACGGCTTGAGAACGAAGGTATCCGCACCACACGCCAGTCCTTCGATCACGTCCTGGGGATCAGACATGGTGGTGACGAGAATCATCGGGATATGGCGAAGACCAGGGTCCGCCTTCATCCGACGCGAAAGTTCATAACCGTCCATTTCCGGCATGACCACGTCGCTGATGACCAGCGCGGGGCCGAACCGGGGCGCCATTTCCAAGGCGGCGCGACCGTTATTGGCACTGGCGACTTCGTAGCCTTGCTTTTCGAGCATGTGCCGCAGCACCTGCGCCTGGGTAGGACTGTCTTCCGCGATCAGGATTTTCACGGGCGGCCCGGGTTGCGGATTCGTGACCATGACCTCAGTTCGTCGGCATCCCGTTTCTGTTGCTGACCAGCGCGACCAGCGCATCGGCTATCTTGTCGGCTGACAGCACATGCGTGGCACCACCCAGGGCAATGGCTACTCCCGGCATGCCGTGCACCAGCGAGCTTTCGCGGTCCTGCGCAATCGTGGTCGCGCCCGTGTCCTTGAGCAGTTTTAACTCGGCTGCGCCGTCACTGCCCATGCCGGTGAGCAACACACCCAGCGCGCCTGGGCCGTACGCCGCGGCCAGCGAACGAAACAGGAACGACACTGCCGGTCGCACGTGATGCTCCGGTTCCTCCCGGGTCAGGACAATCCAGCCGCCCGCGCCGACCCCCATGTGGAAATCGTCGGGCGCCAGGTAAACGCGCCCTGGCAGCGGGACAGTGCCGTAGGATGCAATTTGTATCTGTAAACTGGTGGTACGGTTAAGCCACTCGGCCATGCCGTCCACAAAGCCGCGCGCAATGTGCTGCACGAGCAGTATTGGCGCGGGAAAGTACTTCGGCAGGCTTGCAAGTATCGTTTGCAACACCGGCGGGCCACCAGTGGACGCGCCGATGGCGATCAGCTTGATATCCCGCCGGGTGTTCTGCCATTTTGAGGAATACGCCACCTGTACAGGCGCCGGCCACAGCTTGCGGGTCCGGCGCACGACACTCACCTCCGACATCAATTTCACCGTTTGGAGGAGGTTCGCGGCCGTCGTTTCGAAATCGGCATGTCCGCTACCGGTCGGCTTCTCGATGCAGGCGACCGCGCCGGCTTCCAGCGAGCGGAATGTAATGTCCATCTCTCTCGGATCTACAACAGCGCTGCAGATGACGATCGGCAGCGGCTGTTGTTCCATGATGCGGCGCGTAGCCTCGAAGCCATCCAGCACCGGCATGTACAGGTCCATGAGCACCACGTCGGGTTTGTTCTTGACAACGAAATCCACCGCGGCTGAGCCGTCACCGACAGCGCCGACGACGCGGATCCGCGGATCGGATTCAAGCACGTGGACGAGGAACATTCGCGTCACCGGCGAATCCTCCGCCAACAGCACGTTGATCTTGCCTTCACTCATGGAATATCCACTCGTTAGATCAACCGTCCAACTGCCTCAAGCAGGTTGCTCTGATCGAAGCTGCCCTTGACGATGTAGGCGTTGGCGCCCGCGTCGACGCCGCGCTCGCGGTCCTCGCGTGTTGCCAGCGCCGTCACCAGCACCACCGGCAGATCCGCCAGTTTCGGGTCCGCGCGGACGCGCGCGGTGAGATCGATGCCATTCATGCGTGGCATCTCCACGTCGGAGACGAGCAGGTCGAAATGTTCCGTCCGTAACAGGGCGAATCCCTCCATCCCGTCCAGCGCGGTTTTAACGTCATACCCCGCCGACTCCAGAATGGTTTTAAGCAGCATCCGCGACGTGATCGAATCTTCGACCACGAGAATTCTCCTGGTCTCGGCTTGCGCTGGCGCCGTCGGAATGGCCTTGCGCGCCGCTGTGCCGGCAACGTTTTGGGCCGACTTGAGGAGGTCCGCCACATTGAGTATGGGCACGACCTGGCCGGAGCCCAGCAACGTGGCGGCGGCGATATTACGCACGCGCGACAACGGCTTGCGCAGCGGCTTAACGAGCACCTCCTGCTCCTCCAGAACCGCATCCACGGCGAACGCGATGCGCTGGTCGCCACTGCCGACGATAATGACCGGCACCCCACCGGGCGGCGTGTCTTTTTGTTCGATGCGCGCCAGCTCCAGTGTGTCGGCCAGTGATACCAGGGCGACCGCGCGCCCGTCGAACGAGATGGTTTCGCGACCTTCGACGGTTTTAACGTCGTCGGGCCTGGCGCGCCCCACCCGCTCCACCTGCGCGGTCGGTATCACCAGTAATCGCCCGGCGGCATCGACCAGAATGCCGCGAAATGTTGCCCGCGTCGCCGGCACGATGACGCGGAAGGTGGTCCCCAGGCCCAAGCGGCTTTCGACCGAGACTTCGCCGCCCAGCTTGTTTGCCTTCTCGCGTACGATCGCGAGGCCCAATCCCCGTCCGGACAATTGCGTGATGGTCGGGCTGGTGGACACTTCGGACCCGAAAATCAGCGCCTGAGCCTCGCACTCGCCGATTGTGGCCGCATCCTCTGCCGTGATAGTCCCGCGCCTGACTGCCGACTCTTTCACCCTGGTGGTGTCGATGCCGGCGCCGTCGTCGGACACGAGCAGCTGCACCTTGCTACCGCTAATTTGTGACACCGCCAGCGTAATGGTCGCCCGGGCCGGTTTGCCACGCCGGGTGCGCTCCTCCGGGAGCTCGACGCCATGGTCGATACTGTTGCGCAGCAAGTGGGTAAGCGGGTCCTTCATGAGCTCGAGAATGCGCTTGTCGAGCTCGACATCCTCACCACGGATCGTGAGGTCGGCCTCCTTGCCCTCATCTCGGCAAAGATCGCGCACCATCTTGGGGAACGAGGCCGTAGTCGTGGCGAAAGGCAGCAGCAGCAATTGCTTGGAACCCTCCAGCAG
>JACCYU010000052.1 GCA_013696315.1 Gammaproteobacteria bacterium
GGCGAGACTACGTTACCCGCTCGTAAGCTTTTGGATATCTGTAAAAATCTACCCGAAAGCGCGAATCTCAGCTTGCAGGTCGCGGAAGGCAGAGCCACGCTTTCCGCGATGCGAAGCCGGTTTGTGCTCGCCACCTTGCCAGCCGCGGATTTCCCGGTTATCGAGGATATTCGCGCCGGGCAGCGCGTGACCCTGGCGCGGCAGGCACTCAAACGCCTTATTGAAAAGACGTCCTTTGCCATGGCGCAGCAGGATGTCCGCTATTACCTCAACGGGCTCCTGCTGCATATCGGCGAAGGCAGTCTGCGCGCCGTCGCGACTGACGGCCATCGCCTCGCCACAAGCATAGAGCGGATCGAGATTGCCGATGACGTCGTCAGTCAGGTAATCATCCCACGCAAGGGGGTGCAGGAGTTGCAGCGATTGCTTACTGATGGCGATGGAACCATCGACATCGAACTGAGCGCCAACCACATCAGGGCGCGGATTGGTGAACTGCGGTTTACGTCGAAGCTTGTAGATGGACGTTTTCCGGACTACGACCGGGTGTTGCCAAAGGATAGCGACAAAACGCTGCGCGTAAACAGCGAGGCATTGCGCCAGGGATTGATCAGGACCGCAATTCTGTCGAGCGAAAAGTACCGTGGCGTGCGTCTTGCCCTCGATGGTCAGACCTTGAAAATTCAGGCGCACAATCCCGATCAGGAAGAAGCCGAGGAAGACCTGGAAGTGGAATACGACGGTGAACCGCTGGAAATCGGTTTCAACGTCAATTATCTGCTCGACGTATTGGGCGCCATCAATAGTGACGCCATCGAAATCAAGCTCAAAGACGCTAACAGCAGCGCCTTGTTGCGTGCCTCTGTTTCCGAGGATTCGCTTTATGTGGTGATGCCCATGCGGTTGTGATGCACCCTGAGCGAAATTCGCCTGCGGTTTCAGAAAACGCGTCATTCGAGGCTTTTTCGAATTCCGGCCGGTTTCGATATCTCGCGCGGAAATGATTATTGAACGACTCACGATCAATAACCTACGCAACATCGAGCACGCCGAATTACAGCCATGCAGTCACGTCAATCTGATTTGTGGAGGGAACGCTGCCGGAAAAAGCACCCTTCTTGAGAGTATCGACCTGCTTTCACGGGGTCGAAGTTTCCGCGGTCACCTTTTCAGTGAGTTGGTAACGACGGGTAAGCCGCAACTCACGATCGGCGCGCGCCTGAAGTTATCGAAGCACTCGATTCGTAACGTCGGGGTTGAGAAGTCGCGGTCGGGCACACACGCGCGAATCGGGGGCGAGCCCGCCGAGTCGATCGCGCAGGTGGCAACGCTAATGCCGGTGCAGGCGCTTCATCCCGAAAGCCACCAATTGATTCAGGGGGGTCCATCTCATCGACGCAACTATTTAGACTGGGGAATGTTTCACGTGGAACCTCAGTTTTTACCAGCATGGCGACGCATGCAGCGTACGCTTCAGCAACGCAATGCAGCGTTAAAGAGCGGCGCTAACGTCGCCGCCGTACGCGCATGGAATGTCGAGTTCTGCGAGACGGCAAGCCGCATCGATCAGTTTCGCCGTTCGTACCTCAGTATGTTGGCTCCGGTCGTGGTGAATTACGTAAAGGAATTGCCTGGCGACGCGCATCTTACAATGCGTTACCACAGCGGGTGGCCGAACGATCAGCCCCTTAACGAGTTGCTCGAGAGCGAGTTGGCAGCGGATATGGAGCGTGGTCATACGCAGCGAGGACCGCATCGCGCTGATCTGGAATTGCTGATTAATGGCCGCCCGGCCAGCGGCATCGCATCCCGCGGCCAGCAAAAATTGATTGCGACTGCGCTGAAGTTCGCGCAGGCGAACTTGCTCGTGGATAAAACCGGAAACCGCTGCGTATTTCTTGTCGATGATTTATCCGCCGAACTCGAGCGGCGTTATCAGAACTTCGTGCTCCAGACGCTGATCGGACTTGGTCTCCAGATATTCGTCACCTCGATTGTGGCGAGCGACCTCGATCTAAATGTCTGCCCCTTCGCCCGATTGTTTCACGTGGAACAAGGGTGCGTGCGACAACTGGTATAATGTTACAACTGATAAACGAGCCGTTCATGACTGAAAAAATATACGATTCCACCAGCATTCAAGTGCTAAAAGGGCTGGACGCTGTCCGAAAACGGCCTGGTATGTACATCGGCGATACCGACGACGGGACCGGCTTACACCACATGGTTTTCGAGGTCGTCGACAACGCCGTAGACGAGGCGTTAGCGGGCTACTGCAGTGAGATCACGGTGACCTTGCATACGGACGGCGCCGCATCGGTTGCCGATAACGGCCGCGGCATACCGGTCGATATACACGCCGAAGAGGGGCGTTCCGCCGCAGAAGTCATAATGACGGTGCTGCACGCTGGCGGTAAATTCAACGATAACGCCTACAAGGTATCCGGCGGATTACACGGCGTGGGTGTGTCGGTGGTCAATGCCTTGTCCGCTCGTCTCGATTTAACTGTTTATCGCGCGGGCCAGGTTTATCGGCAGGAATACCGCTCCGGTAAACCGGTAAGTCCGCTGCAAGCTACTGAATCTAGTAACGAAACTGGAACACTGGTGCGGTTTTATCCGGACCCACTGGTATTCACCAACGCGGAGTTCCATTACGATATTCTGGCCGCGCGGCTGCGCGAGTTGTCGTTTCTTAATTCCGGCGTGCGTATCGTGCTGGCGGACGATCGCACCGACAGGACCGACGTATTCGAATACAAGGGCGGTATCCGAGCGTTCGTTGAGCACCTGAACCGCAACAAGACCCCTTTGCACCAGACGGTTGTGTACTTCACCACGCAGCGGGACGCTGTGAACGTGGAAGTGGCGTTGCAATGGAACGACTCTTACCAGGAGAGCATCTTCTGCTTCACCAATAACATTCCTCAGCGGGATGGTGGCGCGCATCTGGCGGGTTTCCGCGGCGGACTCACGCGCACGCTCAATCAGTACATGGAGCGCGAAGGTCTCGCCAAGAAACATAAGCTCGTGATGACCGGTGACGACTCGCGCGAGGGACTGACGGCGGTCTTGTCGATTAAGGTCCAGGATCCGAAATTCTCGTCCCAGACCAAGGAGAAGCTGGTTTCGTCCGAAGTCAAAGGCGTGGTGGAATCGACCTTGAGCGACGCGTTGTCCGACTTTCTGCTGGAGAACCCGGGAGAGGCGAAGATGATCACCGCCAAGATCATAGACGCCGCGCGGGCGCGTGAGGCGGCACGCAAGGCGCGCGAAATGACACGCCGCAAAGGTGCGCTGGACATCGCGGGTCTACCCGGCAAACTCGCCGACTGTCAGGAAAAGGATCCCGCGCACTCCGAGCTGTTTCTGGTCGAGGGCGATTCCGCCGGCGGTTCGGCCAAACAGGGGCGGGATCGGCGTACCCAGGCAATTCTGCCGCTCAAAGGCAAGATATTGAATGTGGAGAAGGCGCGCTTTCACAAGATGTTGTCATCGGCCGAGGTCGGTACGCTGATTACCGCGCTGGGCTGCGGTATCGGGCCCGACGAATTCAACGCCGACAAGCTGCGCTACCATCGCATTATTATCATGACTGACGCGGACGTGGACGGCTCGCACATCCGCACTCTGCTGCTCACGTTCTTTTACCGTCAGATGGCAGAACTCATCGAACGCAAACACGTGTACATCGCGCAACCTCCGTTGTTCAAAGTCAAGCGCGGCAAACAGGAGATCTATGCCAAGGACGAAACGGAGCTCACCGCGTTTTTGTTAAGCGTGGCGCTGGATGGCGCGCAGTTGCATGTCAACAGGCAGGCCCCGCCGGTGAGCGGCGCGGCGCTGGAAGATCTGGCGCGGGATTATAACGCCGTAATGACCGCGATTCGTCGCCTGGCGCGCCGCTACGATCGCGCGCTGCTGGAGGAAATGCTGTCCGGTCCCCCACTGGCCATCGATGCACACCGCAGGCCGGCCGTGCTGAGCGCTTGGATGGATGATGTCGTGCAGCGTATCAATGCCTATCAGCCGTCTGGAACCCGCTATGCCTGGCGCATGGACACGGATGCCGATGGCGCCACGCCGACCATCATCACAAAGCTGGTGCACGGCGTAGGCACCGACGATGTGTTTCGCCAGGAGTTCTTTAACTCGCCGGATTTCGGGTTATTGCGCGCAATGGCCGAGCGCATGCACGGACTGTTAAGCGAGGATGCCTATATTCAGCGCGGCGAGCGCACGCAACCGGTCGCCAGCTTCAAGCAGGTGATGGAGTGGCTAATGACGGAGGCGAGCCGTGGCCGCGACATTCAGCGTTACAAGGGACTGGGCGAGATGAACCCCGACCAACTGTGGGAAACGACGATGAACCCGGAGACGCGTCGTCTAATGCGGGTGAATATCGAGGACGCCGTCGCCGCCGACCAGGTGTTTACGATGCTGATGGGCGACCAGGTCGAGCCCAGACGTGAATTCATCGAGCAGAACGCACTGCTCGTCAATAATCTAGATATTTGAGTTTTAAGATATTCATGAGTAATCCACTACTTGAACAGAATGATCTGCCGGCGTTTACGCGCATCAAGCCTGAACACGTCGAGCCAGCGATCGAAAGCCTCCTGGCTGATAACCGCGCAAAGATCAAGGCGCTTATTGAGGGCAATTCAACATACAACTGGGATAACCTGATTTATCCGCTGGAAGTCGTCGATGACCGGTTAAGCCGCGCGTGGTCGCCGGTGCGCCACATGAACTCGGTGATGAACAGCCCCGCGTTACGCGCCGCCTACAACGCCTGCCTGCCAAAACTGAGTCAATACGGGACTGAAATCGGCCAGAACGAGCCGTTGTTCAAGGCGTACCAGTCCATTCATGACAGCGACCAGTTCAAAGCGCTCGATGCCGCCCAGCAGAAAACCATCGAAGATGCCCTGCGGGATTTCCGGTTGAGCGGCGTGCATTTGCAGCCCGCGGACAAGGACCGTCTCAAGGCCATCCAGCAGGAGCTGTCGCAGACGCAATCGAAGTTCGAGGACAACGTCCTGGATGCCACTCACGCGTGGAAAAAGCACGTAACGGACCCTGCGGCGCTCGCCGGTCTGCCTGAATCGTCGCTGGACATGGCGCGGCAAAGCGCCCGCAACAATGGCCTCGACGATGGCTGGCAAGTCACCCTGGAGACGCCATTGTACATTGCGGTAATGACTTACGCCGACGATCGCGAACTGCGCCGGGAACTCTACACGGCGCACAACACCCGCGCGTCCGATCAGGGTCCGCACGCCGGTCAATGGGACAACAGCGACACCCTGGAGAAGATTGTGGCATTGCGTTACGAAGCCGCCAGACTGCTGGGCTATGACAACTACGCCGAGAAATCCTTCGCCACCAAGATGGCCGAGTCGCCGCTCAAGGTAATCGAGTTTATCGAGGATCTGGCGCAGCGCGCCAAACCCGTGGCGCAACAGGAGCTCGCTGAGTTAAAGGACTTTGCCGCCGAGCACGCCGGCATCGCCGATCTGCAGCCTTGGGATGTCGCCTACATCAGTGAGAAACTGCGCCAGCATCGCTACGCACTGGCGCAGGAAGATCTCAAGCCTTACTTTCCCGTCGATCGCGTGCTTGGCGGGCTGTTCCAGGTGGTCGGCCGGCTGTACGGATGCCGCATCGAGCACGCTCACCATGTGGAAACCTGGCATCCGGATGTGCGGTTTTATCGGATTACGGACGCCGATGGCGCCGTACGCGGGCAGTTTTATCTGGATCTCTACGCGCGTCCGAATAAGCGCGGCGGCGCTTGGATGGACGAGTGCATTAACCGCATGCGTACAAACGAGGGCGTACAGTTGCCGGTGGCGTACATGACCTGCAACAGCTCGCCGCCGATCGGCGACAAGCCCGCACTGTTTACCCACGACGAGGTCATTACGCTGTTTCACGAGTTCGGCCACGGGCTGCACCATCTGCTTACCCTGGTCGATTACCCCAGCGTTGCCGGCATCAACGGAGTCGAGTGGGATGCGGTGGAACTGCCGAGTCAGTTCATGGAGAACTGGTGCTGGGAACGCACCGCGCTGGACATGTTCGCGCGGCACTACGAGACCGGCGAGCGCCTGCCTGAGGAGCTGTACCAGAAGCTGCTCACAACCAAGCATTTTCTCGCCGGCATGCAGACGTTGCGTCAGTTGGAGTTCGCGCTGTTCGATCTGCGACTGCATCTTGAATATCAGCCTGACCGTGGAAGTCGCATGCAAGAGATTCTCAGTGAAGTGCGCGACATGATCGCCGTGGTGAAGCCGCCCGAGTTCGTCCGCTTCCAGCACGGCTTCACGCACATTTTCGCAGGCGGTTACGCCGCCGGTTACTACAGTTACAAGTGGGCGGAAGTGTTGTCCGCAGATGTTTTCGCGGCGTTTGAGGAACACGGCCTGTTCGACGGCGATACGGGACAGCGATTCTTGCGCTGCATTCTGGAACGCGGTGGCACCCGGCCCGCGATGGAGCTTTTTAGGGATTTCAGGAAGCGTGAGCCGCGTATCGACGCGTTGCTGCGTCACAACGGCATGGCGGCATAGCAGCGGCGGTTAGCAAATCCTGTGAAGGTCGCGACCTGGAACGTCAACTCGCTGCGCATACGCCTGGGGCACGTGCTCGACTGGCTCGCCGCGACAGCCCCGGACGTGCTGGCTTTGCAGGAAACCAAGGTCAGCGACGAACAATTTCCAGCACAGGCGTTCGCTGATGTCGGCTATCACACCGTTTACTCGGGGCAGAAAGCCTACAACGGCGTCGCGATCTTGAGCCGCACGCCGTTGCGGGAGGTGGTGCGCGATGTCCCGGGCCTGGACGACCCGCAACGGCGCACCTTGGCGGCTAGCGTGTCCGACGGCGAAAGCGAGTTGCGCATTTTCAACGTCTACGTACCCAACGGTTCGCAGGTCAGTTTGGAGAAATACGCCTACAAGCTGGACTGGCTGCACAGGATCGCCGCACACGTGGGCGATGAGCTTGCCAGCCATAGAAACTTTGTGATCCTTGGCGACTTCAATATCGCACCGGCGGATGCGGACGTGCACGACCCCGACCTCTGGTTCGAAAAGATTCTGTGCAGCACGCCGGAACGCGAGGCGTTGAAGACATTCATAGCGCTGGGCCTGGTTGACACGTTTCGGCAATTCGAGCAGGTGGAAAAATCATATAGTTGGTGGGATTACCGCGCGGCCGGCTTTCGCCGTGGTCTAGGTTTGCGCATCGATATTATTCTGGCGAGTGCCGAGCTGTCGCAAACCTGCTCCTCGTGCCGGATCGACCGTACGCCGCGTGGCCTGCAGCGGCCATCCGATCACGCGCCCGTGATCGCCGAATTCGGAGGCGTTCAGGTCCACGCGCCGTGAAAAACAGGCTGTGAAGTACAGGGATTTACGCGATTTCGTCGCGACCCCGGAAGCGGCGGGCGAGCTCAGGCGCGTCCGGCACGAGATCGATCCCTGCCTTGAAATGACCGAAATATGCGATCGCACTCTGCGCGCGCGGGGCCCGGCGTTGCTTTTCGAGAAGCCTAAACGTTCGACCATTCAGGTACTCGCCAACCTGTTCGGCACGCCGCGGCGCGTGGCGCTGGGCATGGGGGAAGAGTCGGTTGAAGCCTTGCGCGAGGTGGGTAAATTGCTGGCGTTTCTAAAAGAACCGGATCCGCCGAAGGGCCTGAAGTCCGCTTGGAAGAGTCTGCCGATCTTCAAGAAAATCCTCGATATGGCGCCGAAAACCGTCACTCGCGCCGCTTGCCAGGAGAACACAATTAAAAAAGACCAGGTCGATCTTGCGCGCTTCCCCGTGCAGACCTGCTGGCCGGGTGACGCCGGGCCGTTAATCACGTGGGGACTGGTGGTCACCCGAGGTCCCCTAAAAGATCGCCAGAACTTAGGGATCTATCGCCAGCAGATCATCGGTCCCAATAAAGTCATTATGCGCTGGTTGTCGCATCGCGGCGCTGATCCGGCCACTACTCTGGCAGCCGTAACACCAATCCCCGATACCTTGTCAGAATTTGCGTTCGCTGGCCTGCTGCGCGGCGCGCGCACCGAGCAGGCTAAATGTCAGACCAATGATCTTTACGTGCCCGCGTCGGCCGAGATCGTGCTGGAGGGTTACATCCAGCCCGGCGAGACGGCGCCGGAAGGGCCTTTTGGCGATCACACAGGCTATTACAACGAAGTCGAAACGTTTCCGGTGTTCACCATCGAGCGCATTACCCATCGCACGAACCCCATTTATCACAGCACGTACACGGGCCGCCCGCCCGACGAGCCCGCCATGCCTGGTGTGGCGCAAAACGAGGTGTTTATCCCGCTGCTGCAGAAACAGTTTCCGGAGATTGTGGATTTTTATCTGCCGCCCGAGGGTTGCTCCTATCGCCTGGCGGTGGTGAGCATGAAAAAACAGTATCCCGGTCACGCCAAGCGGGTCATGATGGGCGTGTGGTCTTATCTCCGGCAATTCATGTATACCAAGTTCGTCATCGTGGTCGACGACGATGTGAACGCGCGCGACTGGAAAGACGTAATCTGGGCGCTGACCACGCGAGTCGATCCGGCACGCGACGCGGTGATCATCGAAAACACGCCGATCGATTATCTGGATTTCGCCTCGCCCGTGTCGGGCTTAGGTTCAAAACTGGGGCTGGACGCGAGGCGGGGCGAGACGACACGCGAATGGGGGCGCGCCATAACCATGGACGAGACGGTGAAACGCCGTGTGGATGAGATTTGGCGGGAATTGAATATAATCTGAATATAGGTCCGATCAGGCTATCGTTGTCCAGCAACAACCCAGCAACACAACAAGGGGTCGAGATCATGCGCCACATCATGATACTGAACGCCAAGGGTGGCTCCGGCAAGACCACCGTGGCGACCAATCTGGCCGGCGCTTTGGCATCGACTGGCAACAAGGTTGCGCTGGTCGATCTGGACCCACAAGGCAGCGCCACAGGCTGGCTTGGCGCGCGGTCGGCGGCGCGGCCACGCATCCAGGCACTGGGGCATAATCACAACAGCGGGAAGGTAGGTCGCGACACGGATTTTGTGATTATGGATACGCCGGCTGCGCTGCACGGCAAGCCGCTCAAGGAAATGATCCGTCGCGCCGAAACCATCCTCATCCCGGTGTTGCCGTCGCCGCTGGACATGCGCGCGGCCGCGGACTTCATCGCGGAGATCAAGAAAAATGGCCGGATCGGGCGCAAGGAGGCCAAGTTCGCGCTGGTCGCCAATCGTGCGCGCTACTACACCAATATCTACTGGGAGCTGGACGAATTTCTAACCAAACAGAAAGCCCCGTTCCTGACTATGCTGCGCGACAGCCAGAACTACATTCGCGCCGCCGAGCAGGGCTTGAGTATTTTCGAGCTGGCCGCGCACGCCACCGTGGTTGACCGCGAACAATGGATGCCGGTCATAAAATGGATCAGGAGCAAGCGCAGTCAGCCCTAAGATCCGGGGCTTTCCGTCCGTGTTTTGGATGTAGGCACGCGGTGGCTGGCCCAATGCGACAGGCGCTCGAACATAGCCTCGTCGCCGGGATCGTCCGCGACTTCGATGTTGCTGAAGCCCGCTATCTCCGCCTGGGCTCGCATGCGGGAGCTGCCCACTAATAACCACGTTCGATGCAATCGAGTTCGATATTCAGCGGCGCAGGCGTCGTCAAGATTCGACAGCGCCTCGCCGCTGGCGATGGCGATAATGTCGACAGGGTTGCTCTCCAGGCATTGACGCAACATCGCGGACAGCCCGCGCGGCACCGTTCTTCGATACACTTCGGCGTAGACCACTAACGCCCCGCGCGCTTGCAGGATTGCGCCGAGCAACTCGCGCCCGCCCTCACCGCGAAAGATTACAATGTGGCGGCCTTGAACGTCGCGCATCTCGGGGATCTTAAGCAGATCCTCGGTCGTGAAGCCCCCGCGGGGACAGATGTCGATATGTCTACCGGCCCTTTGCAGCGCCGCGGCGGTCTTGTCTCCGATCGCCGCGAGTTTCAGCTGCGCGAAGTTCGTCCCCAGCGCATACGCGCGCTCGTGCGCATAGTTAACCGCGTTCTGGCTTACAAAAATCGCGATTTCAAACTCGGCGAGGCGACCGATGATCCGGTCCGCCCCGGCAGGGTTTTCGGGCGCCGAAATTTCCAGTGCGGGCAGGCGCACGCGCCCTCCGCCGGCCGCTTCAATCATGTCGCACAGCGCGTGGGCCTGGTGGGGCGCCCGCGTGACCATGACGCGCACGCCAGCCAGCGGTCGCTCCGCGGCGAAGTCAGAGCTACCGCCGTTCATCATTGATAATAGGGAACTTCCATGCCCAGAGCAGCCAGGATTTTGCCGGCGCCCTGGGCCAGCAGCAGCTCGGCAACCTCGCGACCCAATGGCTCGGCATCCACGACCTCGCCCCGGGCGTGACCGCGGATGATCCGGTGCCCGTCCGGATAGCCGATCAGGCCACGTATGAAGATCTCATTGTCAGTCAGTTGCGCGAACCCGGCAATCGGCACCTGGCAGCCGCCATTGAGCCGCGCGTTGATTGCGCGTTCCGCCAGAACGCGCGCGTTGCTTTCGGGATCGTCCAGCGGTGCGATTAGTTCGTTGATCCGGGAGTCATCGCGCCGGCACTCGATGCCAATCGCGCCCTGACCGATTGCGGGCAGGCTCCAGTCGGTGCTTATATATTCGCGGATTCGATCTTCAAGACCCAACCGCTTCAAACCGGCCGCCGCGAGGATAATGGCCTCGAAAGTGCCTGCGTCGAGCTTGGCCAGCCGCGTGTTGACGTTGCCGCGCAGTTCGAGGATTCGTGCGCCGGGCAGTTGCGCCATAATCTGGCATTGCCGACACAGGCTGGATGTCCCAATGCGCGCATCGGGCGGCAGCGCCGCGAGTGACTCGAACCGGTTAGACACGAAAGCGTCGCGCGGATCTTCGCGTCGCATAATAACGGGCAGGTGCAGTTGCGGCGGAAAGGCCATCGGCACGTCTTTCATGGAATGCACGGCGATGTCGGCGCGCCCGTCAAGCAGGCCGTCTTCCAGCTCCTTTACAAACAGCCCCTTGCCGCCGATTTTGGCGAGCGGGCTGTCCAGCACCCGATCACCCTGGGTGCTCATGCCGACCAGCTCGACCTCAAGCTCTGGATGCAGGTTCTGAAGTTGCGCCGCGACTGCCTCCGCCTGCCAGACGGCAAGGCGGCTCCTACGGGTTGCGATACGGACGAGTTCGGCGCCGGACATATGAGACTATCGGAGTTCCACCACGGGCTGGCAATGCTGCTTGCCCGCGAGTATAACCTCCTCACCCGGCAACGCGGCCGGCGCGCGACCCGGAAATCGAAAGGCTAGCTCGCCTTCGATCGCAATCTTTATACGCCCTTTATGCTGCACGATGCGCAGATTGACCACCCCGCCTGCGGGTAACGGCTCAATGCCGTGATAAATAGCGTTCTCCATCAGCGGCTGCAAGACCAGCGCCGGAACTTTGGCGTCCGTATCTACGTCATCCTCGACGCGCCATTCGACTGTCAGGCGATCGCCCAGGCGCAGCTGCTCGATGTTGATGTAACGTCGCACGAACTCGAGTTCCTGCTCCAGGGTGACGATATCCTGTTGGCCCAGCGAGCCGCGAAAAAGATCGGCGAGGTCTTCAACGGCCTTCTCCGCGAGTTCCGGACTCGTGCGGGTGAGGCTCGCGATGGTGTTCATGCTGTTGAATAGAAAATGCGGCCGAATG
>JACCYU010000053.1 GCA_013696315.1 Gammaproteobacteria bacterium
TCGTAGATGCCGTCGCCGCCGTGCTCCATCAACACGTCCTTGCCCGTCACACCCAGCTCGGCGGCGCCGTATTGTACGTAAGTCGGCACATCCGCCGCGCGCAGGATGATCAATCTAAGCCCGGCAACGTTCGTCGCCAGGATCAGCTTGCGACTCGTGCGCGGATCTTCGGCCGGCGCGATACCCGCCGCCGTCAGCAACGGCAGACATTCTTCGCTGACTCTGCCTTTCGGCAGAGCAATGGTTAGCGGCTCACTCATGCGAAGCTCCACCGTGGAGACGCAGAAAGCGCAAAGAAATGCTATTTAGGTGCTTCATGCTGGTAATTCTTTGCGCCTACGCGCCTTTGCGCTAAGTGAATCACGCCGGCACGCGCCGGATATTGGCCCCCAGCGCGGCGAGCTTCTCCTCGATGCACTCGTAGCCGCGGTCGATGTGGTAGATACGGTCCACCACGGTCTCGCCGTGGGCGACCAGGCCGGCGAGGATCAGGCTGGCCGACGCGCGCAGGTCGGTCGCCATCACCGGCGCGGCGGTGAGGCGCGCGACGCCGCGCGTGATGGCGGTATTGCCTTCCACGCGAATGTTCGCGCCCATGCGCTGCATTTCCTGCACGTGCATGAAGCGGTTTTCGAACACGGTCTCGGTCACGCGCCCGCCGCCCCGCGCGATCGCGTTGAGTGCGGTGAACTGCGCCTGCATGTCGGTCGGGAACGCGGGATAGGGCGCGGTGTGGATGTCCAGCGCGCGCGGCCGCTGGCCGTGCATGTCGAGTTCGATCCAGTCGGCGCCCGTGTTGATTTCGGCGCCGGCCTGCTCGAGTTTGCGCAGGACCGTGTCAAGAATGGCGGGCGAGGTCTGTTTCAGGCGCACAGCCCCGCCGGTGATGGCCGCCGCGACCAGAAAGGTGCCGGTCTCGATGCGATCCGCCAGCACGTTGTATTCGCAGCCGCGTAGCGACTCGACGCCCTGGATGGTGATCGTGTCGGTGCCCGCGCCGCCGACCTGTGCGCCCATCGTGTTGAGGCAGTTCGCGAGATCGACCACCTCCGGCTCGCGGGCCGCGTTTTCGATGACGCTTGTACCCCGTGCGAGGGTGGCGGCCATCATCAGGTTTTCCGTGCCGGTCACCGTGACGCCGTCCATGACCAGCTTCGCGCCCTTGAGCCGTGACGCGCGGGCCTTGATGTATCCACCTGCAACCTCTATTTCGGCGCCCATCGCGGTCAGTCCACGCAGATGCAGATTCACCGGGCGCGAGCCGATCGCGCAGCCGCCAGGCAGCGACACCTGGGCGCGCCCATAGCGCGCCAGCAGCGGCCCGAGCACCAGGATCGAGGCGCGCATGGTCTTGACGAGTTCATAAGGTGCTACGAATGCGTGGATAGTGGAAGCGTCGACCTCGATAAGCATGCGCTCGTCCAGCATCAGCGACACGCCCATGCGCCCCAGCAGTTCCATTGTGGTGGTCACGTCGTGCAGATGCGGTATGTTGCCGATGCGCATGGTGCCGTCGGCGAGCAGTGTGGCGGCGAGGATCGGCAACACCGCGTTTTTGGCGCCCGAGATGCGGATCTCGCCGCGTAAGGGGCGGCCGCCGGTGATCAGCAGTCTTTCCACGTAAACGTCGCTCCGGCGTCGCTTAAGCCCTAACCGGATCGCGCCGTGTCTGCCCCCGCGTGACTCGTGACGGATGCAGCGCCTTGCAACCCCAGCAACTCGCCGAGCTCGTTGGCGCTGGCGAGCGAAGCGACCTGTGACGGCGTGTTGACAAAGCGTATCGACCGCGATCGCTCACGGGCCCAGCGCGTCCACGCCACCAGCAGCGCCAGCCCTGCGCTGTCCGCGCGCCCTGCCTTGCCAAGATCGATGGCGATCACGCGATCCCCCGCGATCGCGAATGCTTCGTTAGATCGCGCCCAAAGCTCCGGCGCCGTGGTGAAGCTGAGTTCGCCTTCGACGGCAAAGCGTCCGTTGCCTTGCGCGACGAGAGAGGCGGTGGTCACGGCGCGGCGTCTTCCGGCGCCAGTCCCTTGCCGCCGTGTTCGAGCCGCTTTATCAGCGCGTCGAGGCCGTGGCGGTCGATCTCGTTGCCGAAGCTGCTGCGGAAATTCTTGACCAGGCTCAAGCCGTCGATGGTCAGGTCATAGGCTTTCCACCGGCCTTCGTTCAATCGAAAGCTGTAATCCACTCTGAGCGGCGCCTGACTCTGAACCGTGCGGATTTCGGTGCTCACAGTACGGTATTCCTCGCGCTGCTCGCCGCGCGCCGGCAGCACGCTGACTCGCGTCCCGGCATAGTCGGAAAGCGATTTCGTATAGGCGCGCGCCATCATACTCTTGAACGCTTCCATGAACTGCGTGCGTTGCTCCGGTGTAGCGGTGCGCCAGTCCGTGGCCAGCACCAGCTGCGAGAAGACCTCGAAGTCGATGACGGGCAGGATGATCTCGTCGATCAGCCGCATGCGCGCTTCGGGGTCATTCTCCAGCTCTTCCCCCTTGTTATTAATGATATCCAGGACGCGATCCGACGTTTCCTGGACGATCTCGCGCGGTTCTTTGGCGGCCGCGGACACTGCCGCGCAAAACGTCATCACCAGCAGGCTGGCCAGCAGCAGAACGATCGCCGGTTGAGGTGCATACGTGGCCGTGCTTGATTTGATCATGGTTAAACCTGAGTGGGGTGAACGAGCGTCGGCACCGGGCGGACCGGGCGCCAACATCAGATGCGTGAATCCGCGATTGGTTGCATTCAGTTAGTGGTCATCCTCACCATCAGGTCGCCGATGATCTCTTCGAGTACCAGCGCCGACTGTGTGAATTCGATGACATCGCCATCTTTCAGATTTTCGAGTGAGCCGCCCGGCTCCAGCGCCAGATACTGTTCGCCGAGCAGCCCCGCCGTGTAGATGCTGGCGCTGGTATCGACCGACAGATAATCGTGTTGGGGGGCGATGTCCATGGTGACCTCGGCCATATAGCGATCCGCATTATAACGTATGCCGGAGACGCGCCCGACCGCCACGCCGGACACCGTCACGGGTGCGCCCGCCTTCAGCCCGCCGATGTTGTCGAAAAATGCGGTTACCTGATAACCGCTGCCGGTGTCCAGGCGGCTGAGATTGCTGACCTGCATGGCTAACGTCAGCATGGCGGCGAAGCCCGCCGCCACGAACACGCCAACCAATATCTCTAGCGAACGCTTCATCATCATATATCCCGGG